>NZ_CAHJXA010000192.1 GCF_903644135.1 Sphingomonas bacterium
CGCCGGCTTCGCCGGCTCCTTTCCCTCTCCCGTCGGGAGAGGGAGGGAGGCGCGCAGCGCCGGAACGGTGAGGGTGACCGTCCTTGGCGCTCAATTGTCCAGCGACGCCAGCCGCTCGGCCTCATCCTCGGCGATCAGCGCGCCGACCAGTTCCCCCATGTCGCCCTGCAGGATCTCCGGCAGGCGATGCAGCGTCAGGTTGATGCGGTGGTCGGTCACGCGGCCTTGCGGGAAATTGTACGTCCTGATCCGCTCCGACCGATCGCCCGAGCCGACCATCGACTTGCGCGCGCCCGCCCGCTCGGCGTGGAGCCGCTCGCGCTCGGCCTCGTAGAGACGCGTCCGCAGCACCTTCAGCGCTTTGGCCTTGTTCTTGTGCTGGCTCTTCTCGTCCTGCTGGATCACCGTCAGGCCGGTGGGGATGTGGACGATGCGCACCGCGCTGTCGGTGGTGTTGACCGATTGGCCGCCGGGGCCGGACGAGCGATAGATGTCGATCCTGAGGTCCTTGGCCTCGTCGATCTGGACGTCGACCTCCTCCGCCTCGGGCAGCACCGCGACGGTGGCGGCGCTGGTGTGGATGCGGCCCTGGTTCTCGGTTGCCGGCACGCGCTGGACACGGTGGACACCGGACTCGAACTTCAGCCGCGCGAACACGCCCTTGCCCTCGACGTTGGCGACGACTTCCTTGAAGCCGCCCGCCTCCGACGCGCTCGCGGAGATCAGCTCGACCCGCCAGCCCTGCCCCTCGGCATAGCGCTGATACATGCGCAGCAGGTCGCCGGCGAACAGCGCCGCCTCGTCGCCGCCGGTGCCGGCGCGGATCTCCAGCATCGCCGCGCGCTCGTCGGCGGCGTCGCGTGGCAGCAGCGCAAGCGCGAGGCGGCGGTCGGCGTCGGCGAGGCTGGCATCGTTGGCGCGCAGCTCGTCCTCGGCCATCGCCCGCAGCTCGGGATCGACGTCCTGCGTCATGTAGTGAAGGCTGGTCGCCTCGGCGCGCAGCCGCCGCACCTCGGCGGCGGCCTGCGCGACAGGTTCGAGCTCGGCATATTCCTTCGAGACCGCGACGAAGCGGTCCGATGGCAGGTCGCCGGTCGCCATCAACGCCTGCAACTCGTCGCGCCGCGCCTCGATCTGGTGGATGCGCTCGGGGGAGATGGTAGTCATGCGGGCGGGGCACCCTCACCGTTAAATCTCCCTAGCAGTGGCAGCAATGCTTCCCGCACAAACTCGTCATGATCAAACAGCCCCGAAATCTGTTGTACCCAATACCGCTCGCCTGACGGTCGATCACGAACGAAAACGATAGCATCCAAGCCCCGCTTTTTTGCCAGTTCAACCTGTCTCTTCGCGTTTCCTCTATAAGCAATTTCCGCTGCTACGTCGCCCGCGCGTAGGATGGCAGCGATGCACTGAGCTTCCATCCCTAGCTCAGGGCTATCGGCAACAACTGCAACGCGGACGTCTCTAAGTTTAGGCTCCGCCACCAACATCGCCAGCCGCTCGACCCCCGCCGCCCAGCCGACCCCCGGCGTCTCCGGCCCACCCAAACTCCCGATCAGCCCATCATACCGCCCGCCCCCCAGCACGGTGCCCTGCGCGCCGAGCCGGTCCGTCACGAACTCGAACGCCGTATGCCGGTAGTAATCCAGTCCGCGCACCAGCCGCGCGTCGCGGGTCCACTGCACCCCCGCCGCGTCGAGCCCGGCGGTCACCGCGTCGAAGAACCCCCGCGCGTTCGGCGTCAGATAGGCGTCGATATCGGGCGCGGCGTCGGCGATCGGGCGGTCGCGCGGGTCCTTGCTGTCGAGGATGCGCAGCGGGTTCTTGGCCAGCCGCGCCAGGCTCTCCTCCGACAATTCCGCCCGATGCGCTTCGAAATGCGTGACCAGTGCCTCGCGCCAGGCGTCGCGCGTCGCGGTGTCGCCCAGCGTGTTGAGCTTGAGCGTCACGCCATCCGCGATGCCCAGCTCATGGAGCAGCTGGTCGGCCATCACCAGCAGCTCGACATCGGCGGCCGGCTCGGCGGCGCCGATCACCTCGGCGTCGATCTGGTGGAACTGGCGGAAACGCCCTTTCTGCGGCCGCTCGTAGCGGAACACGGGGCCGCTCGTCGCCAGCTTCATCGGCGCGTGCTGCTGCCAGCCCTCGGTCAGATACGCGCGGGCGATGCCGGCGGTGAACTCAGGGCGCAGCGTAATCGAGTCGCCGCCGCGGTCCTCGAAGGTGTACATCTCCTTCGACACGACATCGGTGGTCTCGCCGATCGAGCGCGCGAACACCTCCGTCGCCTCGAACACCGGCACGTCGACGCGGCCGAAGCAATAGAGCGCGCGCACCCGCTCGAACGTCGCCAGCACATGCGCGAAGCGGCGCTGGTCCTCGAAGACGATATCCTGGGTGCCGCGGATGCGGCGGGGGGTCTGGGCCATCTGGCGCGCGTCTGTAGGCGAGCGTGCGGCCAAGCGCCAGAGGTGCGGCCCTGGCCGCGAGCGATCGTCGGCAGCATTGCCGCCCGCCGTCACCGCGGCTAGCACGGTCGCCATGGCAGATGGCGGATTTCACCTCGGCAAGCGGCTGGCACCGCCTCGCTTCATCCTCGCCATCCTGGTGTTCGCGGCCGGGCTGGCGGCGCTGGTGCCGACGATCGGCTGGGGCCGGGGCACGATGGCGGCGTTCGACATCGCCGCGGCGGTGTTCCTGGTCGCGGTGTCCTCGCTGCTGAAGCGCAACGAGGCGACGCAGATTCGGCGCACGGCCGTCGCCAACGACGCCAATCGGGTGCTGCTGCTGGCGATGACCGCCCTGATCACGCTGGTGGTGCTGGTCGCGGTGCATGGCGAGGTGAAGGGCAACAGCGACACGGGCACCGTGGTGCTGGTGATCGCGACGCTGGCGCTGGCCTGGCTGTTCTCCAATACCGTCTATGCGCTCCATTACGCGCATCTGTTCTACCTGCCCGACGACGATGGCGAGGGCGACCAGCAGGGGCTCTGCTTTCCCAAGACCGACGAGCCCGACTATTGGGACTTCGTCTATTTCAGCTTCACGCTGGGCATGACCTTCCAGACGTCGGACGTCGACATTGCCGGGCGAGGGATGCGCCGGGTGGTGATCGGCCAGTGCCTCGCCGCCTTCGTCTTCAACCTGGGCGTGCTCGCCTTTACGATCAACGTCCTCGGCGGCGGCTAAGCCGCCGTTCAATTAGGACTGGACGCCCCGCCCGCGCCCCTCCTAAGCCGCTCGCCTACCGCGACCAAGAATAGGGGTTCCGATGATCCGCGTGTCCATCGCCTGCCTGCTGCTGTCCACCGCCACCGGCGCTCTTGCCCAGGTGCCCCCCGGCAACTCCGCCCCGCAACCGGTGCCGATGCAGAGCACCATTCCCGAGCCGCAGGACATCCCCTTTCCCGGCGTGATCACGCTCGACGTCGATGCGACCAACGTGACGCAGGGCATCTTCACGACGCACGAGACGCTGACCGGCATCAAGTCGGGGCCGATGACGCTGTTCTTCCCGCAATGGCTGCCCGGCAACCACTCGCCTTCGGGTCAGCTCGACAAGCTCGCCAGCCTGCATTTCCGCGTCGGCGGCAAGGAGGTGGCGTGGACCCGCGACCCGGTGAAGGTCTACGCCTATCATATCGACGTGCCGCAGGGCGCGAAGCGGCTCGACATCGACCTGCAGTTCCTGTCGGCCACCAAGCCCGAGCAAGGCTCGATCGTGATGACGCCGACGATGCTGCGACTGCAGTGGAACTCGGTCAGCCTCTACCCGGCCGGCTATTTCACCCGCCAGCTGCCGGTCGAGGCGACGGTGAAGTATCCGGCCGGCTGGACCGCCGCCTCTGGCCTGCCGTCGCGCAACAACGGGCCTAATTACGCCTATCAGAAGACCAACTATGAGGTGCTAGTCGACTCGCCGACGCTGGCGGGGAAATACTACAAGGCGTTCCCGCTCTCGCCGCGCGTCACCCTCGACACCTTCGCCGACACGCCGGCGCAGCTCGTCGCCACCCCCGAGCAGATCGACAAGCACAAGGCGCTGGTCGATCAGGCGGTGAAGGTGTTCGGGGCCCAGCACTACGACAATTACCATTTCCTGCTGTCGATCTCCGACCAGATCGGCGGCATCGGCCTAGAGCACCATCGCGAGTCGGAGGACGGCAACCGGTCGGGCTATTTCACCGACTGGAAGGACCCGTCGCAGGTCAATGCGCGCAACCTGCTGCCGCATGAGTATACCCATAGCTGGAACGGCAAGTTCCGCCGCGGGGCCGATGCCTGGACGCCCAATTTCGACGTGCCGATGCGCGATTCGCTGTTGTGGGTGTATGAGGGCCAAACCCAGTTCTGGGGCTATATCCTGCAGGCGCGCTCGGGCCTTGCCACCAAGCAGGAGATGCTCGACCTGCTCGCGTCGACCATCGCCAGCTATGACCGCGCGCCGGCGCGGCAGTGGCGCGACATGGTCGACACCACCAACGACCCGATCATCTCGCAGCGCCGGCCCAAGGGCTGGACCAGCTGGCAGCGCTCCGAGGACTATTATGTCGAGGGCGCGATGGTGTGGATGGAGGTCGACGCCATGCTCCGCCAGATGTCGGGCGGCACCAAGTCGATCGACGACTTCGCCCGCGCCTTTTTCGGCCTGAAGGACGGCGATTATGGCGAGGTGACCTACACCTTCGACGATGTCGTCTCGACCCTCAACGGCGTCCAGCCCTATGACTGGGCGAGCTTCCTCACCATGCGGCTGACCGAGACGGGCAAGCCCGCGCCGATCGCCGGGTTCGAAAAGAATGGCTACAAGCTCGTCTATACCGACCAGCCGACCGGCGGCGCGACGCGTGGCATCGAGCGCGGGGGGGCCAACTTCCTCGACTCGCTGGGTATCGCCGTCCTGCCCACCGGCGACCTCGGCCAGGTGATCTGGGCCAGCCCGGCGTTCAAGGCAGGGCTGGACAATGGCGACAGCATCGTCGCGATCGGTGACCTCGCCTATAGCGGCGACCGGCTGAAGGACGCCGTCGTCGCCTCCAAGGACGGCAAGGAGCCGATCCGCCTGACGATCAAGGGCCATGACCGCGTTCGCGAGGTCGCGATCGATTACCATGGTGGCCTGCGCTACCCGCACCTGCAGAAGGTCGGCACCGGCGATACCGGTCTCGACAAGCTGCTCGCGCCCAAATAACCGCTGCCGACCCGATTACGGCCGCTGCTCTCGCCGGGTGGCGCTCGACACCAGAAGGACCCTGATATGCGTATCGATTTGATCCCGGTCGGGAAGGATCCGCCCGACGATCTCAATGTCATCATCGAGGTGCCGACCGGCGGCGAGCCGGGGAAGTACGAGTTCGACAAGGCGTCGGGG
>NZ_CAHJXA010000193.1 GCF_903644135.1 Sphingomonas bacterium
GGCCGCACCGCCGACACCGTCGACGAAGCGCGGCGGGGGATCGAACAGCAGGGCGAGGCGATGATCGCGATGGTCGCCGCCCACCAGACCCGGCTCGACGCCGCCGCCCGCGACAGCGCCGCAGCGCTCGCCGACCGCCTTGACGGGGTCGAGGTGACGGTCGAGCGGCTGGCGGCACGGATCGAGCAGCAGCGCGTCGCCGGCGACGGCCTGATCACCGGATTGGAGAACGGCATCGGTCGTGTCGCCGATAGCATGGACGCGCTCCACGATCAGGGCGTCGGCCGCTCGCAACTGCTCGCCGCGTCGATCAGCGCGCTGGGCGGCTCGGCCGATGCGATGACCGAGGCGCTGCGCGCCGGCGAGGCGATGGCGACGCGGACGATCGGCACCACGGAGACGCTGCTGATCGCGCTCGACGCGGCGGCGCGAGAGATCGACGAGACGCTGCCGGAGGCGCTCGCCCGGCTCGACCGCAGAATCGGGCAGAGCAAGGCCGTCGTCGTGCAGGCCAAGCCCGAGCTGCTGGCGCTGGTCACCGCCGCCGAAAGCACCCATGATGCGATCGAGGCGATCGCCGGCGTCATTGCCGATCAGCGCCGCACTCTCGACCAGCTGTCCAGCAACCTGACCGAGACGCTGACCAGCGGTCGCACCAAGGCGGATGCGCTCGGCCAGATGTTCGACGACACGATCGCGCGCTCGCACCGTTTCGCCGAGGACGCGGCGCCGCGCCTGATCGAAGCGCTGCTGCGCGTGCGCGAGACCGCCGCCGCCGCCGCCGACCATGCCCGCGCCACCCTCGCCGGCGTCATTCCCGAAGCCGCCGACGCGCTGCGCGATGCTGCCGGAAAGGCGATCAAAGGCGTCGCTGCCGACACCGTCCACCGCCAGATCGACGCCATCGCCGAGGCGACCGACGCCGCCGTCGCCGCCGCCAGCCGCGCGACCGAACGGCTCGCCGATCAGGTCCGCCAGATCGGCGAGCAGACCGCGATTGTCGACAGCCGCATCGAGGACGCGCGCAGCGAGCGCGAGACCGCCGACCGCGACACGCTGTCGCGCCGGGTGTCGCTGCTGATCGAGTCGCTCAACTCGGCCTCGATCGACATCGCCAAGGCGTTCGCGCCCGACATCTCCGACAGTGCCTGGGCCGCCTATCTGAAGGGCGATCGCGGCGTCTTCACCCGCCGCGCGGTGCGCATCCTCGACGCCGGCGACGCGCGCGACGTCGCCCGGCTGTATGATGAGCAGCCGCCGTTCCGTGAGCAGGTCAACCGCTACATCCATGATTTCGAGGCGATGCTGCGCGCGATCCTGGCGCAGCGCGACGGCTCGCCCTTGGGCGTGACCTTGCTATCGTCGGACATGGGCAAGCTCTACGTCGCCTTGGCGCAGGCGATCGAACGGCTGCGTTAGGCGCGATCAGTCGAAGCTGTTGTCCGACGCGCCGGAGAAGTCGAACATCTCCGGCCCGATCCAGCCGAAGTGATAGTTGACCAGGAACAACAGGAACAGCGAGGTCGCGACGATCGTCACCCGCTTGGCGATCAGGCCGAGGCGGAACTCATGAGGCGCACTATCCGCCTGGCCAGGGACAAGGTCGCCACCCACCTCGCGGGTGGTGCGCACGCCCCAAGGAAGGACGAGGAACACCGACATCGCCCAGAACAGGACGTAGATCGATACAATCGACGTCCAGCGCACCCGCCTCAGCCTTCGATCAACAGCACATCGACGATCGGCTTCTTGCCCGTCCAGCGCGTCGCCACCTGCCGCACCGCCAGGCGGACGTCCTCACGCAGGCGGTTGCGGTCGCGGCCGGTCTTCTTGATGCTCTTCGCCGCCGCGTCGACCGCGTCGGCGATGAACGCCGCCTTGTCCTCCTCGACCGGCACGCCCTCGATCCGCACCTGCGGCTGACCGATCAGGCGACCGCCCTGCCCGACTGCAACAGCCACCGCGATCTGGCCATGGACGGCGATGCGCCGCCGCTCGTTGATCGTGGTGCCGTCCGCCGGCAGGATGACGTCGCCGTCGAGCACCAGCCGGCCGACCGCGGCATGGCCGATCTTCGCCGCCGGACCGGGCAGCAGGCGGACGATGTCGCCGTCCTTCTGCACCAGCGCCTGACCGATCCCCTCCGACAGGCCGAACCGCGCCTGCTCCATCAGGTGCCGCATCTCGCCATGCACCGGGATCAGCAGGTCGGGCTTGAGCCAGCCATACATCTGCTTCAGCTCGGGGCGGCCAGGGTGGCCAGAGACATGGACGTGCGCCTGCCGCTCGGTCACCATCTCGACGCCGCGTGCCGCCAGGATGTTCTGGATACGGCCGATCGCCACCTCGTTGCCGGGAATCTGCTTGGACGAGAAGATCACGGTATCGCCGGCGTCGAGGTTGATCTGGTGCGAGCCGTCGGCAATCCGCGCCAGCGCCGCCCGCGCCTCGCCCTGCCCACCGGTCGCGACGATCAGCACGCGGTCGCGCGGTAACCGCACCGCGGTATCGACATCGACCGTATCGGGAAAGTCCTTGAGGTAGCCGCAGGCGCGCGCGACCTTGAGGATGCGGTCGAGCGAGCGGCCAGTGACGCACAGCTTGCGCCCGCTCTCCTTCGCCACCTCGCCCAGCGTCGACAGCCGCGCGGCGTTGGAGGCGAAGCTGGTGACGACCACCCGCCCCCGCGCCTTCGCCACCGCTTCCGACAGGCCGCGGCGCACGTCCGCCTCCGATCCCGACGCCTCGGTGTTGAAGACGTTGGTCGAGTCGCAGACCAGCACGTCGACACCGTCCGCGCCGATCGCCGCCAGCTCCTCGGGCGTGGCGGGATTGCCGATCACCGGCGTCGGATCGATCTTCCAGTCGCCTGTGTGGAACACGCGGCCATCAGGCGTGTCGATCAGCAGCGCGTTCGCCTCGGGGATCGAGTGCGCCATCGGCACGAAGCGGAAGCCGAACGGCGCGAGTTCGGTGCGGACGTCCGGCTGGATGACGTGGAGCTTGACGCGATTGGCGATGCCCTCCTCGTCCAGCTTGCCGCGGATCAGCCCGGCGGTGAACGGCGTCGCGTAGAGCGGCACGCCCAGATCCTCGGCGAGATACGGCAGCGCGCCGATATGATCCTCATGGCCATGGGTCAGGACGATGCCGACCAGATCGTCGAGGCGATCCTCGATAAAGGACAGGTCAGGCAGGATGATGTCGATGCCGGGATAGGCAGGATCGGCGAAGGTGATGCCGCAATCCACCATCAGCCACTTGCCGCGGGTGCCGTAGAGGTTGACGTTCATGCCGATCTCGCCGGAGCCGCCGAGCGCGACGAACAACAATTCGTTCTTGGGGGTCATTCTAATCCTAATTGATCACCCGAGCGGTAGCCGGGGTTTGATGCCGTCACGCGGCGCGGGTGGAGAAGCCCTGATTTCGTCAGGACAACGAGTTACCTGTCATATGGGCGCGTTCGGCCATGATCGCCAGCCCCTGGATAGTCAGGTCGGGCTCGATCACGTCGAACACGCCGGTATGGCGCTCGAACAGGGTGGCGAGGCCGCCGGTCGCGATTACCGTCACCGGCCGGCCGACCTCCGCCTTGAGACGATCGAGCAGCCCCTCGATCATCGCGATATAGCCCCAGTAGATGCCGATCGTCATCTGGTCGACGGTGTTGGTGCCGATGACGCCCTTGGTCGCGGGAGCTTCGATGGCGATGCGCGGCAGCTTGGCGGCGGCGGTGACCAGCGCGTCGAGTGACAGGTTGATGCCCGGCGCGATGATGCCGCCCTTGTACGCACCGGAAAAGTCGCTGACGTCGAAGGTGGTGGCGGTGCCGAAGTCGACGACGATCAGGTCACCGGGGTGGAGCGCGTGCGCGGCGATGGTGTTGACCGCGCGGTCCGCTCCGAGCGAGGCGGGCTCGTCGACGTCGATCGCCATGCCGAACGCGGCCGGAGCCACGCCGGCGACGAGCGGCTCGCCGCCGAAATACTTGGCTGCGAGGACCCGCAGATTGTGAAGCGCGCGCGGCACGACGGTGGCGATGATGACGCTGGTCACCACCGACCGGTCATAGCCGGCGAGCGACAACAGCTGGCTTAGCCACACCGCATATTCGTCGGCGGTGCGGCGCGGATCGGTCGCGATCCGCCAGCGCGCCTTGATAGCGCGGCCCTCCCCGCCCCCGATATCGACGAGCGCGAAGACGACGTTGGTGTTGCCGGCATCGATCGCGAGCAGCATGGCAGGCCCCTAGAGCAGGAAGACGTCGCCGGCGTGGATGACATGCCGCTCGCCCTCCGCCAAGCGCAGGATCAGCGCGCCATCGCTCTCCAGGCCCTCGAACAGCCCGTCGAGCGCCGTGCTGTCGGGCAGGCGGGTAGTCAGCGCGGTGCCGAGCGGATGCGCCCTCTCCAGCCAGCGGCGGCGGATCGGCTGAAAGCCCTCGCTCCGCCAGCGCGACAGCCAGCGGGCGAACGCCTCCGCCAGCGTCTCGGCGAACACCTCGGGCGGAACCGCACAGCCGTGAGCCGCCAGGCTGGTCGTCGCACGGTCGGGCAGGTCGGGGTGGACGGCGAGGTTGACGCCGATCCCCACCACCACGGCTTCGTCGGCGCGTTCGAGCAGGATGCCGGCGAGCTTCGCCCCGGCGAACAGCAGGTCGTTAGGCCATTTGAGCGACAGTCGCTCGCGGACATCGTCGGGCAGGAACAAGCCGACGGTCTCGTCTAGCGCGATCGCGGCTGTGAACGCCAGGGTCGGGGCCGGCGGATCGGTCGGTCGCAACCGGACCAGCGTGCTGCCGTAGAAGTTGCCAGCCGGCGACACCCATTCACGGCCCTGCCGCCCCCTGCCCCCGCGCTGTCGCTCTGCACGCAGCCACAGGTCCTCGGTCACACCGCTGCGGGCGAGGTCGAGCATGTCGGCGTTGGTCGATCCCGTCTCGGCAACGGTGCGGAGGGTGGTCAGGACAACGGCTTCAGAACAGCGAATGCGCCGCCGTCATCGTCCAGCCGCCGAGCGGGGCCAGCACCACCCAGCCGAGCGGCGACACGAACAGCGCGGTCGCGGCGATCAGGCCACCCTGGACAACGTCGTTCGACCGCTGGAACGCCGGTGCCGGCTCGTCGAAATACATCACTTTGATCACGCGCAGGTAATAATAGGCCCCGATCACCGATGCCACGAAGCCCACCACCGCCAGCGGGTAGAGGCCTGCGTCGACGGCGGCGGAGAACACCGCCAGCTTGGCGTTGAACCCCAGCAGCGGCGGGATACCAGCCAGCGAGAACATGAACACCGCCAACGCCGCCGCCAGACCTGGCCGCGTCTGCGACAGGCCGGACAGGCTGGCGATCGTCTCGACCGG
>NZ_CAHJXA010000194.1 GCF_903644135.1 Sphingomonas bacterium
CGCCCGGCCGTGCCGCCCCCCGCGACCGCAAGGGCGACGAGCGGCGCGGCGGCAAACTGACCGTCACCCGCGCGCTCAACGACGACGGTGCCCGCTCGCGCAGCCTCGCCG
Source organism: Sphingomonas bacterium (assembly GCF_903644135.1). GTDB lineage: Bacteria > Pseudomonadota > Alphaproteobacteria > Sphingomonadales > Sphingomonadaceae > Sphingomonas. Next base: position 112 of record NZ_CAHJXA010000194.1, read on the forward strand.
CGCTGAAGCGCGCCCGCGAGAAGGAGAAGCGCAGCTTCGGCCCGCGCGACGCTCAGCCCAAGCAGGTCCGCGACGTCCAGGTGCCCGAGGCGATCACCGTCCAGGAGCTCGCCAACCGCATGGCCGAGAAGGGCGCGGACCTGGTCAAGACGCTGTTCAAGATGGGCTCGCCCGTCACCATGACCCAGACCATCGACCAGGACACGGCCGAGCTGCTGGTCACCGAGTTTGGCCACAACATCGTCCGCGTGTCGGACAGCGACATCGACCTGTCGTCCGACGTCACCGACGATGCCGACGACACGATGGTCGCGCGGCCGCCGGTGGTGACGATCATGGGCCATGTCGACCATGGTAAGACCAGCCTGCTCGACGCGCTGCGCGGCACCGACGTGGTGCGCGGCGAGGCTGGCGGCATCACCCAGCATATCGGCGCCTATCAGGTGCAGCTCAAGGACAAGTCGCGGATCACCTTCCTCGACACGCCCGGCCATGAGGCCTTTACTCAGATGCGCGCGCGCGGCGCAGACGTCACCGACATCGTCGTGCTGGTGGTCGCCGCCGACGACGGCCTGATGCCGCAGACGGTGGAGGCGATCGCCCACACCAAGGCGTCGGGCAAGCCGATGATCGTCGCGATCAACAAGATCGACAAGCACGAGGCCAATGCCCAGAAGGTGCGCGAGCGGCTGCTGAGCGAAGAGGTCGTCGTCGAGGAGATGGGCGGCGACACTCAGGACGTCGAGGTGTCGGCGCTCAAGAAGACCGGGCTCGACGAACTGATCGAGAAGATCCAGCTACAGGCCGAGCTGCTCGAACTGCGCGCCAACCCCGATCGCCCCGCCGAGGGCACGGTGATCGAGGCCAAGCTCGACAAGGGCCGCGGCCCGGTGGCGACGGTGCTGGTCAATCGCGGCACGCTCAAGGTCGGCGACGTGTTCGTCATCGGTGCCGAGAGCGGCAAGGTGCGCGCGCTGCTCGACGACAAGGGCCGCCAGGTCAAGGAAGCGGGGCCGGCGATGCCGGTCGAGGTGCTCGGCCTGTCGGGCGTGCCGTCGGCGGGCGATCCGCTCCAGGTCGTCGAGAACGAGGCACGCGCGCGCGAGGTCGCGGCCTATCGCCAGTCGGTGCTGACCCAGAAGCGCACCACCAGCGCGCCGGCCAGCCTGGAGTCGATGTTCTCGACGCTGCGCGAGAAGCAGGCGATCGAGTATCCGCTGGTCGTCAAGGCCGATACGCAGGGCACGGTCGAGGCGATCGCGGGGGCGATCAACAAGATCTCCACCGACCTGATCAAGGCGCGCATCCTCCATTCGGGCGTCGGCGGCATTACCGAGAGCGACGTGACGCTGGCCGGTGCCAGCGGCGCGCCGATCATCGGCTTCAACGTCCGCGCCAATGCCAAGGCGCGCGAGATCGCCGAGCGGCAGAAGGTGGCGCTGAAATATTACGACGTCATCTACGACCTGATCGACGAGGTGCGCGCCGGCATGGCGGGCGAGCTCGGCCCCGAGGCGTTCGAGACCGTCGTCGGCCGCGCCGAGATCCGCGAGGTCTTCTCGGCGGGCAAGACCGGCCGCGCCGCCGGCCTGCTCGTCACCGAGGGCATCATCCGCAAGGCGCTCAAGGCGCGCATCACCCGCGCCGACGTCATCATCTACCAGGGCGAGATCGCCTCGCTGCGGCGGTTCAAGGACGATGTGCCGGAGGTCCGCGCCGGGCTGGAGTGCGGCGTGACGTTCACGCAGAACTTCACCGACATCAAGGCGGGCGATTACCTGGAGACCTTCGAGGTCGAGATGCGCGAGCGGACGTTGTAACCACCGTCACCCCGGCCTCGTGCCGGGGTCCAGGGCCAGGGACGCCGCGTGTGCGGCTCTGGATCCCGGCACAAGGCCGGGATGACGCGGCGATGATGGCATGGCTCACGAACAACCCGACAAGTCCGTCCGCACGCTGCGCGTCGGCGAACAGGTGCGCCACATCCTGTCGGAGATCCTCCAGCGCGGCGATGTGCATGACGAGACGCTCGCCAAGCATCTCATCTCGATCACCGAGGTGCGCATGTCGCCCGACCTGCGCCACGCCACCGCCTTTGTGAAGCCGCTGCTCGGCCGCGACGAGGAGGCGGTGTTGAAGGCGCTGAGGACCAACACCGCCTATCTGCAGCGTGAGGTCGCGGCGCGCACCAAGATGAAATATGCCGCCAAGCTCAAGTTCCTTGCCGACGAGAGCTTCGACGAGGGCAGCCATATCGACGCGCTGCTGCGCGACCCCAAGGTGGCTCGCGATCTGGCGGACGAATGACGAAGCCGTCAGCGATGGCGCTGCATGGCTGGATCATCCTCGACAAGCCGGTCGGGCTCGGCTCGACCCAGGCGGTGGGCGCGGTCAAGCGGGCGCTGCGCGACGGCGGCTATGGCAAGGCCAAGGTCGGGCATGGCGGCACCCTCGACCCACTAGCCTCCGGCGTGCTGCCGATCGCGATCGGCGAGGCGACCAAGCTGGCCGGGCGGATGCTCGACAGCGACAAGGCGTATGATTTCACGATCCGTTTTGGCGAGCAGACCGACACGCTCGACGCCGAGGGGCAGGTGATCGCGACCAGCCATGTCCGCCCGACTGCCGCGGCGATCGAGGCGGTGCTGCCACGCTTCACCGGCCCGATCGCACAGACGCCGCCGGCTTATTCGGCGCTGAAGATCGATGGCGCGCGGGCGTATGACCTGGCGCGGGCGGGGGAGGAGGTGGTGCTCGCGAGCCGGGATGTCATCATCCACTCTCTCCTCCGTCACCGGGATGGCGGCGTGGTGGATCAGGTCACCCTGACCGCGCACGTCTCGAAGGGCACCTACATCCGCAGCCTCGCGCGCGACATCGCGCTGGCGCTCGGCAGCGTCGGCCACGTCACCATGCTTCGCCGCCTCCGCGCCGGGCCGTTCGGCCTTGCGGAGGCGATATCGCTGGACAAACTGGCCGGGGCCGCTAAGGCGCGCGAGCTTGAAGACATACTCCTGCCGCTGAGGGCGGGGCTGGACGACATCCCGGCTTTCTCCCTCACTCCCGACCAGGCAGGGGCGCTCCGCCAGGGGCGCGTGCTGGCCGGGATCGACGCCGCCGATGGCGCGACCTTTGCGATGTATGGCGACGTGCCGGTGGCATTGATCGACGTTCACCGCGGCGAGGCGCGGGTCGTTCGCGGATTCAACCTGTAACCCGATGTCGAAGGACGAAGCATGACCATTACCGCCGAGCGCAAGGGCGAACTCATCAAGGAACATGGCCGTGTCGAGGGCGACACCGGCAGCCCTGAGGTGCAGGTTGCGATCCTGACCGAGCGCATCCGCAACCTGACCGAGCATTTTAAGGGCCACGCCAAGGACAATCATTCGCGGCGCGGCCTGCTGATGATGGTCAACAAGCGCCGCACCCTGCTCGACTATCTGCGCAAGACCGAGGGTCAGCGCTATCTCGAGATCATCGCGAAGCTCGGGCTTCGCAAATAATCTGATGGAATGATCAGGGGCGCCTTCGGGCGCCCCTGCCGCATCGGCCAGCCTGCAATCCGGCAGCGCTGGCATCGGAGCGACACTTCGCTCCACACCGAAGCGGGCCGGTTAGCCCGCGCTTAGAGGCCCCCTGCGCATCGGGCGCAGGGAGTGAAGGAAATCCAATGTTCGATACCAAGAAGGTCAGCATCCAGTGGGGCAGCCAGACGCTGACGCTGGAGACCGGGCGCGTCGCCCGCCAGGCCGATGGCGCGGTGCTCGCGACGCTCGGCGAGACCGTCGTGCTGTGCGCGGTCACCGCCGCCAAGTCGGTCAAGGAGGGGCAGGACTTCTTCCCGCTCACCGTCCACTATCAGGAGAAGTTCTCCTCCTCCGGCCGCATCCCAGGCGGCTTCTTCAAGCGCGAGCGCGGTGCCACCGAGCGCGAGACGCTGGTCAGCCGGTTGATTGATCGCCCGCTGCGGCCGCTGTTCCCCGAGGGCTTCTACAACGAGATCAACTGTATCGCGCAGGTGATGAGCTATGACGGCGAGAACGAGCCGGACCTCTTGGCGATGATCGCGGCGTCGGCGGCGATGACGCTGTCGGGCGTGCCGTTCATGGGCCCGATCGGCGCGGCGCGCGTCGGCTACAAGGACGGCGAGTATCAGCTCAACCCGTCGGACGTCGACGTCAAGGAAGGCGAGCTCGACCTGATGGTCGCCGCCACGCACGACGCGGTGATGATGGTCGAGTCGGAGGCCAAGGAGCTGTCCGAGGACGTGATGCTCGGCGCGGTGATGTTCGCGCACAAGGCGTCGCAGCAGGTGATCGAGGCGATCATCAAGCTCGCCGAGCAGGCCGCCAAGGAGCCGTGGGAGCTCAAGGCCGGTGCCGACCTGTCGGGCCACAAGGCGAAGCTCAAGGAGCTGATCGGCGCCGACATGGCCGCCGCCTACAAGCTGACCGACAAGCAGGCGCGCCAGACCGCGATCGGCGCCGCCCGCACCAAGGCGCGCGAGGCGTTTGAGGATCTCAAGCACGCCAACCCCGCCGAGTATCTCGGGACGCTGAAGCTGGTGAAGAAGGTCGAGGCGGAGATCGTCCGCGGCCAGATCCTGAACGAGGGCGTCCGCATCGACGGCCGCGACACCAAGACGGTGCGGCCGATCGACGCCACGGTGCACTTCCTGCCGCGCGCGCACGGCTCGGCGCTGTTCACCCGCGGCGAGACGCAGACCATCGCGACGACGACGCTCGGCACCCGCGACGCCGAGCAGATGATCGATGGGCTGAACGGGCTGAACTACCAGCACTTCATGCTGCACTATAACTTCCCGCCCTATTCGGTCGGCGAGGTCGGCCGCTTCGGCGCGCCGAGCCGCCGCGACATTGGCCACGGCAAGCTCGCCTGGCGGGCGCTGCACGCGGTGCTGCCGACCAAGGAGGAGTTCCCTTACACGATTCGCGTCACCTCGGACATCACGGAGAGCAACGGCTCGTCGTCGATGGCGACGGTGTGCGGCGGCTCGCTCAGCCTGATGGACGCGGGCGTGCCGATCAAGCGGCCGGTGTCGGGCATCGCGATGGGGCTGATCCTGGAGGGCGACAAGTTCGCCGTCCTGTCGGACATCCTCGGCGACGAGGATCACCTCGGCGACATGGACTTCAAGGTGGCGGGTACGTCGGAGGGCATCACGTCCTTGCAGATGGACATCAAGATCGCCGGCATCACCGAGGAGATCATGCGCGTCGCGCTGGCGCA
>NZ_CAHJXA010000195.1 GCF_903644135.1 Sphingomonas bacterium
GTTCGGCGCTGCAGGCCACGCAGAAGCGGATCTCCACCGGCTACCGCGTCTCGGACGCCACCGACGATGGCGGCGCGGGTCGCGCCGGCGATTTCGCCTGCCAGCCGGTCGGTGTCGGCGCGGGTGCGGATGGTGTGGAGGCCGGCGAGGTGGTGGCCGTCGCAGGTCAGCCGCCGCGGACTGCCGCCGGTCGCCCAGACCAGCGTGCCATAGCCGTGCGCGGTGCCGTCGGCGAGCGTCACCGCCTTGGCCGCGGGATCGATAGCGACGACGCGCTGGCCGAGCAGCATGTCTACCTCCCGCTCCGCCCAGAAGGCGGCGGGACGGATCAGGATGCGCTCGAACGACTTGTCGCCCGACAGATATTCTTTCGACAGCGGCGGCCGCTCATAGGGCAGCTCCGGCTCGTCGCCGATCAGGGCGATGCTGCCGGTGAACTTGCGCTGGCGCAGCGCGATCGCCAGCTGCGCGCCGCCGTGACCGGCCCCGACCACCACCACGTCGTGAAATGCCGCCACCGCCCGCTCCTCGTCCATCGCCTCGCCCTAGCGCTGGCCGGTAAGCCTGTCGACGATCAGCGCCGCCGCCGCCTCGGCGGTCATCGCGGTGGTATCGATGCGGATCTCCGGCGCGAGCGGCTCCTCATAGGGGCTGTCGATGCCGGTAAAGTTGGCGAGACCGCCGCTGCGCGCCTTGGCGTACAGGCCCTTGACGTCGCGCGCCTCCGCCTCGGCGAGCGGCGTGTCGACGAACACCTCGACGAACTCGCCCGCCGGGAGCATCGCGCGCACCATCTCGCGCTCGGCGCGGAACGGCGAGATGAAGGCGGTGAGCACGATCAGCCCGGCATCGGCCATCAGCTTGGCGACCTCACCGATGCGGCGAATATTCTCCACCCGATCGCCGTCGCTGAAGCCCAGGTCGGCGTTGAGCCCCTGCCGCACATTGTCGCCGTCGAGCAGGTAGGTGTGGCGGCCCAGCGCCGCGAGCTGCGCCTCGACCAGATTGGCGATGGTCGACTTGCCCGCCCCCGACAGGCCGGTGAACCACAGCACCGCCGGCTGCTGCTGCTTGGCCGCGGCGCGGCTCTCGCGGGTGACGGCATGGGCATGGGTGTGGACGTTGCTCGCCCGGCGCAGCGCGCGGCGGATCAGGCCGGCGGCGACGGTGGCGTTAGTCAGCCGGTCGATCAGGATGAAGCCGCCCAGCTCGCGGCTGCGCTCGTAAGGCTCGAACACCAGCGGCCGGTCGAGGGCGATCCGCACCACGCCGATCTCGTTGAGGTCGAGGGTCCGCGCCGGGCCGGCCTCGGCGGTGTTGACGTCGACTCGGTGGTCGATGCCCTGGATACTCGCCGACGCGCTCTGGGTGGCGAGCTTGAAGAGGTAGGAGCGGCCGGGCAGCAACGCCTCGTCGGCCATCCACACCAGGATCGCCTCCACCTTGTCGGCAACCTCCGGCGGCGCGGCAGCGGCGGCGATCACGTCGCCGCGCGCGCAGTCGATCTCGTCGGCGAGCGTCAGGGTCAGCGACCGGCCGGCGGCGGCTTCGGCCAGGTCGCCATCGGCGGTGACGATGCGCGCGACGCTGGTGGTGCGGCCCGACGGCAGGATGCGCACCGGATCGCCCGGTCGGACGGTGCCGCTCGCCACCAGCCCGGCAAAACCGCGGAAATCGAGATGGGGCCGGCTGACCAGCTGTACCGGCATCCGGAACGGCCGTTCGGCGAGATCGTCGCCGACCGGCACGCGCTCCAGCTGCTCGATCAGCGTCGGGCCGTCATACCAGGGCATGGTCTGCGCGCGGGCAGCGACGTTCTCGCCGGTCAGCCCCGACAGCGGGATCGCGCAGAACCGGGTGATGCCGATCGAGCTGGCAAAGGCGCGATAGGCGAGGCGGATGCGGTCGAAGACGGTGCGGTCGTGGCCGACCAGGTCCATCTTGTTCACCGCCAGAATAATGTGGCGGACGCCGAGCAGATGGGCAAGATAGCTGTGCCGCCGGGTCTGGGTCAGCACGCCCTTGCGCGCGTCGACCAGGATCACCGCGCAGTCGGCGGTCGACGCGCCGGTCACCATGTTGCGGGTATATTGCTCATGCCCCGGCGTGTCGGCAACGATGAACTTGCGCGCATCGGTGGCAAAGAAGCGATAGGCGACGTCGATGGTGATGCCCTGCTCACGCTCGGCGGTGAGGCCGTCGACCAGCAGGGCGAAGTCGATCTTCTGCCCCTGCGTCCCCATCCGCCGCGAATCGGCCTCCAGCGCGGCGAGCTGGTCGGCGAAGATCGCACGCGAATCGTACAGCAGGCGGCCGATCAGCGTCGACTTGCCGTCGTCCACCGAGCCGCAGGTGATGAAGCGCAGCAGGTCCTTGCCCTCGTGCCGCGCCAGATAGGCGTCGATATCGGTCGCGATCAGCGCGTCGGGGACATAGCCGTGGCTGTCGGCGGTGCCGGCGAGCGGAGCGTCGCGATCCGGCACGTCGCCGAACAGGTCGGCACCGGGGGGAAGATCGAGGTCGGCCATTAGAAATAGCCCTCCTGCTTCTTCTTCTCCATGCTGCCCGCCCCCTCGTCGCGGTCGATCGCGCGGCCCTGCCGCTCCGAGCCGGTGGCGAGCAGCATCTCCTGAATGACCTCGGGCAGCGTCGTCGCCGCGCTCTCGACCGCGCCGGTCAGGGGATAGCAGCCGAGCGTCCGGAAGCGGATCGAGCGATCGACCGGCACCTCGCCGGGCGCGAGGCGGAAGCGGTCGTCGTCGACCATCAGGATGGTGCCGTCGCGCTCCACCGTCGGGCGAGCTGCGGCGAAATAGAGCGGCACGATCTCGATCCCCTCGCGCGCGATATACTGCCACACGTCCAGCTCGGTCCAGTTGGACAGCGGGAAGACGCGCAGCGACTCGCCCCTCGCCAGCCGCGCATTGTAGAGGTGCCACAGCTCGGGGCGCTGCGACCGTGGCTCCCAGCGGTGGCTGGCGGAGCGGAACGAGAAGATGCGCTCCTTGGCCCGCGCCTTCTCCTCGTCGCGGCGGGCACCACCGAACGCCGCGTCGAAGCCGCCCGCGTCGAGCGCCTGCTTCAGCCCCTGCGTCTTCCACAGGTCGGTGTGGAGCGCGCCATGGTCGAACGGATTGATGCCGCGCGCCTCTGCCTCCGGGTTCTTGTGGACGATCAGCTCCATCCCCGCCTCCCGCGCCGCGCGCTCGCGCAGCGCGTACATCGCCTGGAACTTCCAGGTCGTGTCGACATGGAGCAGCGGGAACGGCGGCGGCGCGGGAAAGAACGCCTTCTTCGCCAGATGCAGCATCACCGCCGAATCCTTGCCGATCGAGTACAGCATCACCGGCGACGCCGCCTCGGCGACCACCTCGCGCAGGATGTGGATCGATTCGGCCTCCAGCCGGTCGAGGTGGGTCATGCTCATCGGATCAGGCGAGGAAGGGGCGCAGCGGCAGCGGATCGAAGCGCCCGGTGGCGAGGAAGCCGGGATTGAAGAAGCGCGGCTTGCCATAGGCGAGCGCCGCGCCGTCGCAGTCGAGCACCCGCCCGCCGGCGGCGCGCAACACCGCATCGCCGGCAGCGGTGTCCCACTCCATCGTCGGGGCGGGACGCGGATAGACGTCGGCTTCGCCGCTGGCGATCAGCACGAACTTGAGGCTGGAGCCGATCGACACGCATTCGGTCGCGCCGCTGGCGGCGAGCCAGGCCAGCGTCGGCGGGTTGCCGTTGTTGCGCGAGGCGACGGCGCAGGGCGGGTCGACGGGGGTGCGGACGGTGATGCGCTCGGCGGCCTCGGTCTGCCCATGCGGTGTGCGCTTCGCCTGCCACGCCTCGCCCGCCGCGGTATCGCCCCAATAGAGCGCCGAGCGGGCAGGGGCGTAAACTACGCCCAGGGTCGGCGCACCGTCCTCGATCAGGCCGATGTTGACGGTGAAGTCGTCACCGCGCGCGACGAACTCGCGGGTGCCGTCGAGTGGATCGACCAGGAAGAAGCATGCGCCGGTGGCCGGCACGCGTCCGGCCGCCGCTTCCTCTTCGGCCACCACCGGCACGCCGGGGGCGTGGACGGCGAGGCCGGCTAGGATCGCCGCCTCCGCCTCATGGTCGGCGGCGGTGACCGGCGATTCATCGGCCTTGGCGCTGACCGCGCAGCCACCGACGAAATGATCCCAGACGATATCGCCCGCCTCCCCCGCCAGCGCCACCAGCGCGCGCAGCAGCGCCGGCCGGTCGGGCGGCAGTGAAGAAGTAGGAACAGTCATCGTGAGGTCCCCGATCCGCTTTTTGGCCGCCAAACGCCAGCCCAGCAAAGATTGGCACCGGCCAAGCGCCGGTTGCCGGCGTGTGCACGATGCTGCGGCTGGCGATCGCAACCGAACGGCCATAAGCGATCGCGGTGGTGACGCCATGATCCCCCTGCTCGGCTGGCTCCTCCTGGCGCTCGCGCTCGCGGCGATCGGCTACACGGTGCACGCCGCCATCGCCGTGCGCGGGTTCGCGCAGGGACCCTTGCCCGCTCCCGCTCGACCCGAACCGATCACGTTGCTCAAGCCGCTCCACGGCGTCGAGCCCCGCTTGGCCGAGAACCTCGCCAACTTCCTCGATCAGGACTGGCCCGCGCCGGTGCAGATGGTGGCGGGGACCAACCGCCCCGACGATGCCGCGCTGGCCGTCTCGCGCACGCTGGCCGGCGACGTGAGCGTGCGGACCGATGCGCCGCCGCTCGGCGCGAATGCCAAGATCGCCAACCTCGCCAATCTGATGCCCGCCGCCAGGCACGACCTGTTGATCCTCAGCGACAGCGACATGGCGGTATCGCCCGATTACTGCGCCCGCATCGCCGCCGCGCTGGCGCAGCCGGGGGTGGGGGCGGTGACCTGCCTCTATCACGGTCGCGGCGATGTGGTCGGTCGGGGGAGGGGCTGGTCGCGCTTCGCCGCCGCCGCCATCAGCTGGCAGTTCGCGCCCAGTGTGGTGATGAGCTACGCGCTTGGCATCGAGCAGGCGTGCATGGGCTCGACGATCGCGCTCCGCCGCGAGACGCTTGCCCGGATCGGCGGCTTTGAGCGCTTCGCCGACACGCTGGCGGACGATCACGCGATCGGCATGGCGGTACGCGCGCTGGGCTTGCGGGTCGTGCCCGCCCCGCGGCTGATCCTGGCGCATGGCTGTGCCGAGACGAGCCTGGGCGCGGTGTGGCGGCACGAGCGGCGCTGGTCGGCGACTGTGCGCGGCGCGAACCTGCCGGCCCATATCGGCAGCCTGCTGACCCATCCGCTGGCGCTGGCGCTGTTCGCCACGCCGCTGATGCCGCGCGCCGGCCTCGCGGTAGTGGCGGCGGCACTGATGGCG
>NZ_CAHJXA010000196.1 GCF_903644135.1 Sphingomonas bacterium
AGCGGCCGGCGGCGGCGGCGACCGGCACGGTCTCGGCGGCGACCGGAGGGGCGGCCGCGAACAGGCGCGACTGGGCTTCGGTGATGGGGAGGAGGGCCATTGGCGATTGGTGAGGCGAGCGAGGGTGGCAGTCAACGCCGCCGTCAGGCTGGTGGCCGCTGATGTGGGGTGATGCGTGCGCGATGCTCCACGCCCCATTCGCACAGAGGCCGCAGTGTCTCGACCAGTGTTAGGCCAAAGGGCGTCATCGTGTAATCGACCTTGGGCGGAACCTGATGATAGTCGTGGCGCACCAGCATGTCGGACACCGCCAACTCACGCAGTTGCTGAACAAGCACTTTCTCGCTGATGCCGGTGACCAGCCGTTTGAGATCGCTAAACCGCCTGGGACCCGAGCGGAGATGGTACAGGATCAATGCCTTCCACTTGCCCCCCATCACCATGAGCGCGACTTCCAATCCGCATTCGGCTTCGTTGCCGTCGTCGGTATTTTCCATACTTACCTTCAGGTCCGTTCTACTCTTGGGCCGGAACGCGGCCATCTGGCGATCTACGATCCGTCCTGAGCGCGACGCGACGGATCAACGATCGTTCAGAAGCCACGGAGTTCGCCATGACACAGACGCCTGCCCTGCTGGGCTATACCACCTATCGTCTGGTGCCCGAAGATGTCGAAGCGTTCCGGTCGCTGGCTTTGCGCATGGCGGCCGTGGCGAAAGCGCGCGATGGCTGCGTTTTCCTCGATGTTGCCCAGGATGCCGCCGACCGCGCGACCTTTCGGCTGATCGAGGGCTGGCGGGATCAAGCCGCCTTGGACGCGCACGGTGCCAGTGCGGAGTTTCAGGCGGTGCTGCAGGAGGCGGCGGCGCTAGGCATCGTCGGCCGGTCGATCGACCTCTACTCGATAGCGGAAAAGCAGGCGATCGATCTGCCGGCCTGAAGGTTGGTCGTTCGCTTGCTGGCGCTGCTGTCACTTCCGGGCGGGTGTCACACTGTTGATTACCTACGTCGATGCAGGGTCGCGCGACCAATCCCCTGACTTGCCGCCCCTCTTGCTCACCAGTCGCACGCCGTCGATCACCATCGCCTTGTCGATCGCCTTGGCCATGTCGTAGATTGTCAGCAGCGCGACCGACGCGGCGGTCAGCGCCTCCATCTCGACGCCGGTGCGGCCCTCGGTCGCGGCGGTCGCGGTGACGGTGACGCCGCTCGCATCGGGAACGAGGTCGATCGCCACGCGGGTCAGCGGCAGGGGATGGCAGAGCGGGATCAGCTCGGCGGTGCGCTTGGCGGCCATGATGCCGGCGATGCGCGCGACTGCCAGCACGTCGCCCTTCTTCACCGCCCCCGCGGCGATCGCCTGCGCCGCAGCGGCGCTCATGGTGATGCGGCCGGTGGCGACTGCCTCGCGCACGGTCACGGCCTTGCCGCCGACATCGACCATGCGGGCCGCGCCGTCGGCGTCGAGATGGGTGAGGTCAGCCATCCAGCAACGCCCGCGTTGCCGCAGCAAGGTCCGACTGGCGCATCAGCGACTCGCCGACGAGGAAGCTGCGCACGCCATGCGCGGCTGCCGCGGTCAGGTCGGCATGGCTGGCGATACCGCTCTCCGACACGACCGTGTAGCCGGCGGGGATGCGTGCGGCGATCGCCCAGGCGCGGCTCGGGTCGGTGACGAAGGTGCGGAGGTCGCGGTTGTTGACGCCGATCAAGGTCGATTTCAGGCGCAACGCGCGGTCGAGTTCGTGCGCGTCATGGACCTCGACCAGCACGTCCATGCCCAAGTCGAGCGCCGCCGCTTCGATCTCGCCCATCAGCCCGTCGTCGAGCGCCGCGACGATGAGCAGGATCGCGTCGGCTCCGTAAGCGCGCGCTTCCCCGACCTGCCAGGGATCGACCATGAAGTCCTTGCGTAGGACGGGCAGGTTGACGGCGGCGCGCGCGGCAACGAGGTAATCGAGATGACCTTGGAAATACGGCTCGTCGGTCAGCACCGACAGGCAGGCCGCGCCGCCATCGGCATAGGCGCGGGCGTGCGCGGCAGGGTCGAAGTCGGCGCGGATCAGGCCCTTGGAAGGGCTCGCCTTCTTGATCTCGGCGATCAGCGCGAAGCTGCCCGCGGCGGCCTTGTTGCTCAACGCAGCGTGGAACCTGCGCGGCGCGCTGGGTGCAGTCTCTGGAAGCGGGCCGGCCTTGCGCCGCGCCACCTCGGCGCGGGTGGTCGCCAGGATATCGGCCAGGCGGTTGCTCATCGGTACGCGATCCAGCGGTCGAGCAACGCGGCGGCGCGGCCGGTGTCGATCGCCTCGCCGGCCAGCGCCGCGCCACTGCGGAGGTCACCGGTGACCCCGGCCACTGCCAGCGCCGCGGCGGCGTTGAGCAGCACCGCGTCGCGATAGGCGCTCGCCTCGCCCGCCAGCAGCCGCCTCAACGCCGCCGCATTATGCGCCGGATCGCCGCCACGGATCGCGCTCAGCGGATGCGAGTTCAGCCCCGCATCGGCGGGCGAGATCGTCTCCGGGAGCGATAGCGCGCCTACCGCCACCGCGACGCTCGGACCGGCGCAGGAGAGCTCGTCGAGCCCCTCCGCCCCCGCCACCACCAGCGCCGCCTCGGTGCCGAGCTGCTCCAGCGCGGCGGCATAGGTAGCGGCATAGTCGGGCCGGGCAATGCCGATCAGCTGGCGGGTGACGCCGGCCGGATTGGCGAGCGGCCCCATGAGGTTGAAGATCGTCCGCCGCGCGATCCGCCGCCGGATCGGGGTGATCCGCGCCATCGCCGGATGGTGGTTGGCGGCGAACAGGAAGCAGATGCCGATCTCGCGCAAACTGTCCGCCGCCGTCGCGCCCGCCACCGCCATGTCGAGGCCCAGCACCTCCAGCGTGTCGGCCGCGCCGGCCTTGGACGAGGCGGCGCGATTGCCGTGCTTGGCGACCGGCACGCCGCACGCCGCCACCACCAGCGCCACCGCGGTCGAGACGTTGAGGGTGTGGTGGCCGTCGCCGCCGGTGCCACAGACGTCGACCGTTCCCGCTGGCGCGTCGATCGCGATCATCCGTGCCCGCAGCGCCCGCGCCGCCTCCGCGATCTCGATGCTGGTCTCGCCGCGCTCGCTCAGGCCGAGCAGGAAGGCGGCGATCGCCTCCTCATCGGCATGACCGTCGAGGATGTCGGCAAACGCCAGCGCCGCCGTCTCGCGCGACAGCGGCGTCGAGGGGTCGGGCAGGAGGGCGAGGGTGGTCACGCCGGCTCGGCCACCGCGATCCCGGCGAGCCGCAGGAAGTTGGCGAGCATCGCGTGGCCATGCTCGGTGGCGATGCTCTCCGGATGGAACTGGACGCCGTGGATCGGCAGGCTCGCATGGCGGAAGCCCATCACCGTGCCGTCCTCGGCGCGCGCATTGACCAGCAGCGTATCGGGCACATCGTTGACGATCAGCGAGTGATAGCGGGTGGCGGTGAACGGCGAGGGCAGCGCCTCGAACAGGCCGGTGCCGTCGTGCAGCACCGGCGAGGTCTTGCCGTGCATCAGCCCGCCGCGCTCCACCCTGCCGCCGAAATGCTGGCCGATCGCCTGATGCCCCAGGCAGACGCCGAGCAGCGGCCGCTCCGCCTCGGCGCAGGCGGCGACAAGGTCGAGGCTGATCCCCGCCTCGTTGGGGGTGCAGGGCCCCGGCGAGATCAGGAAGCCCTGCGCGCCCGACGACAGCGCCTGCCCGACCGAGATCGTGTCGTTGCGCACCACCTCGACGCGCACGCCCAGTTCCTGCAGGTAATGCACCAGGTTCCAGGTGAAGCTGTCGTAGTTGTCGATGACGAGGATGGTCGGCGGGATCATGGCCGCCGCCATAGTCGAAGCGCGGCAGCGCGCAACGTGCAGCGTTCATGGCGGAGCCATGTGCGGTTGCGCACGTTGTCGCTGCGTCATCAGGAGGTCGTCGATGCTTCGCCCCACCCTTATCCTTGCGCTGCTCGCGCTTCCCACCATCGCGCAGGCCCAGAGCCAGAGCGAGTCCCAGGCCGGCCAGCCGCCGCAGCGGGTGCGCAACATCCAGCTGCGGCCGGGTGAGAAGTGCCCACCGGCCGGGGCCGGCGAGGTAATCGTGTGCGGCACGCTCGACCAGCCTTACCGGATCCCCAAGGCGCTGCGCGACGACAAGCCGATCCCGGCGCAGAACCAGAGCTGGGCGGCGCGGACCGAGACCGCCGACGAGATCGGCCGCGTCGCCGGCGGCCTGCCCGACACCTGCTCGCCGATCGGCAGCGGCGGTCAGACCGGCTGCGCGCTGCAGGCGAACAAGGCCTGGGTGGCGGAGAAGACCGCCGAGCGCCGTGCCGCCTCGTCGATTCCCTGATCTAGCCGGCTGATCTACTGGCCGAAGCCGGGTGTCGCCGCCCGGCCGACCGCCTCGCGCGCGGCGGCCAGGATCGCGCCCGCCTTGGCCTCGCATTCGCGCTGTTCGAGCGCGGGCACGCTGTCGGCGACGATGCCGGCACCGGCCTGGGCGTGGATGACGCCGTCCTTCACCACCGCGGTTCGGAGCACGATGCACGAGTCCATCGCGCCGTCCGGGGAGAAATAACCAACCCCGCCGGCATAGACGCCGCGCCGTTCGGGCTCCAGCTCGGCGATGATCTGGCAGGCGCGCACCTTCGGCGCGCCGCTGACGGTGCCGGCCGGAAAGCCGGCGAACAGCGCATCCAGCGCGTCCTTGCCCGCAGCCAGCGCGCCGACGACGTTCGAGACCAGATGCATGACGTGGCTGTAGAATTCGACGCCATAGCTGGCGGTCACCTTGACGCTGCCGGGCGACGCCACCCGGCCGACATCGTTGCGGCCGAGATCGAGCAGCATCAGATGCTCCGCGCGTTCCTTGGCGTCGGCGAGCAGGTCGGCACGGTTCGCCTCGTCCTCCGCCGCCGTGCGCCCGCGCGGCCGCGTGCCGGCGATCGGCCGGATCGTCACCTCGCCATCGCGGACCCTGACCAGGATCTCGGGCGACGAGCCGATCAACGCAAAGCCCGGCAAGTCGAGATGGTAGAGGAACGGCGACGGGTTGATCCGCCGCAGCGAGCGGTACAGCTCGAACGGCGGCAGCGCGAAGGGCGCGCTGAACCGCTGCGCCAGCACCACCTGGAAGATGTCGCCCGCGGCGATATAGTCCTGCGCACGCGCCACCATCGCCTGGTATGCCGCCGCCGGCATGGCAGGGGTATAGCCGGGCTCGGCTAGATCAGCACGCACCGGCGGCGGCAGCGGCGCGCTCGCCAGGCGGGCGGCGACCGCGTCCAGGCGCTCCTCGGCGGCGGCG
>NZ_CAHJXA010000197.1 GCF_903644135.1 Sphingomonas bacterium
CTCGGCGGCCGAGCCGCGGATCGGCGTCGCCGAGCCGCTGCGCCGAGCCTAGGCCGCTACCTTGCTGATGAAGTCGCCGGCGCTGCCCCGCAGGTGGCCCAACTGCCCGTCCAGCGTGTCGAAGCCGCGACCGACATGGTCGATCTGGGCGGCGACGGTTTCGGTATCCTGGCGGATGGCGGCAACGGTGCTGCTCATCGAATCGGCGGCCAGCGCGGTCTCGTCCACCGCCGCGGTGATCGCCGTCACCGTCTGCGCCTGCGCCTCCATCGCGTAGCGGATGCGGTTGGCCGATTCCTGCACCTCGGCGACGGTCGACTTGATCGACGCGTTGGTCTCCACCGTCGAGCGGGTGGCGGACTGGATGGCGGCGATCTTGGCGGCGATGTCGTCGGTCGCCCGCGCCGTCTGGCTGGCGAGGCTCTTGACCTCCTGCGCCACCACCGCGAAGCCGCGGCCGGCATCGCCGGCGCGCGCCGCCTCGATCGTGGCGTTGAGCGCCAGCAGGTTGGTCTGGCCGGCGATGTCGCGGATCAGGCCAAGGATGCTCTCGATCGACTTGGCGTGATCCGACAGCGTGCCCGACATCGTCACCGCCTGCCCGGCCTGATCGGCCGCCCGCGTCGCGATCTCCGCCGCCGTCTCGACCTCGCCGCGCGCATCCTCGATCGCCCGGATCAGCCCGGCCGCGGTCTGTGCCGCCTCGCGCATCGCCAGCGCCGACTGTTCCGCCGCCGCCGCGACCTCGCTGGTCTTGCCCAACATGCCGCGCGCCGATGCCGACGAGGCGGCGGTCTCCGCGCGCAGCGTGTGGCCCGCATCGGTCGCCGTCTCGACCATGGCGGCGATGCCGTCGCGGAACTCGCTTGCCAGCCGCTCGCGCGAGGCCAGGCCGGTCTGCGCGATCAGCTGCGCAAAGAGCTCGACGGTGATCTCGGTCTCCATGCCGAACAGCCGCAGCAGCGCGTCCGCCATCGCCTCGGGGTGCGGATGGTCCGCGGGCATCCGCCGCCACAGGATGTTCATCGCCGCCCGGTGCGACGCGCACGACATCGCCAGCACGTCCATGGTCGGCACATGCTTGGCGTAGGCCACCACGACCACGCGGCCGAGATGCTCGATCCATGCCCGGCGATCTAGGAGGGCGAAACGATTGTGGAGATAGGCCAGCCCCGCGGATCGCCGCTCTTCCCCATCCAGCTTGGTCCAGGTCGGCCGGTCGGGCTGAACCCGCTGACCATGCCCCCAATAGGCGTCGACGATCTTGACCGCCTCGGGCTCGATGATCTGCCACAGCTCGGCCGCGTCGCGCACCAGCAGGCCGTCGCCGCCGTCGAACGCCGCGACCCGTGCGTCGAGGTCGATCGTGCTGAGCAGCGCCGGCAGGTCGATCCGGGCGGAGATGGCGGCGGACGAGGATTGATCGGTCGCGAACAAGGCGCTCTCCAGGATTTGCGTTCGGTGTCCCGATTAGGCGATTTGGGTTAACAGCCGGTTAGATAAGGGCCATTCTCGCCGGCTCGCCTGCGCCGTGCTTCGCCTTGCATCGCCAACCGGCAGGTCTAAGAGGACGCAAGCCCTTCGCTATTCGAGGAATCGTCCGTTGGCTTCGCGCCCGACCCTTCACGCCCGTCCGCTCAGCCCGCACCTGACCGTCTATCGCTGGGGGCCGCACATGCTGGTGTCGATCCTGCACCGGGCAACCGGCGACGGCATGGCGACGGTCGGCACTTTGCTGTTCGTATGGTGGCTGGCGGCGCTGGCCGGCGGCCCGGCAAGCTATGCGCGCTTCGCCGGCGTGTTCACCACCAGCAGCGGCCACCTCAACCTGATCGGCTATGTCTTCGGCATCGGCCTGACGCTCAGCCTGTTCCAGCACATCGCCAGCGGCGTGCGCCATCTGGTGATGGATACCGGCGCGGCGTTCGAGCTGAAGCGCAACAAGCGGTTCGCGCTGAGCACCATGGCGGCGGCGGTGGTGCTGACGCTCTGCTACTGGCTCTATCTGGGGATCAAGTGATGGGTTCGGGAACCAGCATCGGCCGGGTGCGCGGCCTGGGCAGTGCCAAAGAGGGCACGCATCACTGGTGGAACCAGCGGGTCACGGCAGGCTCCAACCTGCTGCTGATGCTGTGGCTGCTGCTCAGCCTCGCGCGGCTGCCCGGCCATGATTACGGGACGCTGCGGCTGTGGCTGGGATCGGCCTGGGCGACGGTGCCGCTGGCGCTGTTGGTGGTGTCGGTGTTCTGGCATTTTCGCCTGGGGCTGCAGGTGCTGATCGAGGACTATGCCCATGCCGAAAACCGGGTGGTGCTGCTCGTCCTCCTGAACTTCTTCACGATCGGCATGGGCGGCATCGCCCTGTTCTCGATCGTCCGCATCGCGCTGGGAGCAGCAGGGTAATGGCATCCGCCTACAAGATCATCGATCACACCTATGACGCCGTCGTCGTCGGCGCGGGCGGCTCGGGCCTGCGCGCCACCATGGGCATCGCCGAGGCGGGGCTGAAGACCGCCTGCATCACCAAGGTGTTCCCGACCCGCAGCCATACGGTGGCGGCGCAGGGCGGCATCGCCGCGAGCCTCGGCAACAACTCGCCCGACCATTGGTCGTGGCACATGTACGACACCGTCAAGGGCTCCGACTGGCTCGGCGACCAGGACGCGATCGAATATATGGTGCGCGAGGCGCCCCAGGCGGTCATCGAGCTGGAGCATGCCGGCGTCCCGTTCAGCCGCAACGACGACGGCACCATCTATCAGCGCCCGTTCGGCGGCCACATGCAGAACATGGGCGAAGGCCCGCCGGTCCAGCGCACCTGCGCCGCCGCCGATCGCACCGGCCACGCGATGCTGCACGCGCTGTACCAGCAGAGCCTGAAGTACGACGCCGACTTCTATGTCGAGTATTTCGCGCTCGACCTGATCATGGAGAACGGTGCCTGCCGCGGCGTCATCGCGCTGTGCATGGAAGACGGGTCGATCCACCGCTTCCGTAGCCATCAGGTGGTGCTGGCGACCGGCGGCTATGGCCGTTGCTATTTCTCGGCGACGTCGGCGCACACCTGCACCGGCGACGGCAACGCCATGGTGCTGCGCGCCGGGTTGCCGTTGCAGGACATGGAGTTCGTCCAGTTCCACCCGACCGGCATCTATGGCGCCGGCGTCCTCATCACCGAGGGCGCGCGTGGCGAGGGCGGTTACCTGACCAACAGCGAGGGTGAGCGCTTCATGGAGCGCTACGCTCCCAGCGCCAAGGACCTCGCCAGCCGCGACGTCGTATCGCGCTCGATGGCGATGGAGATGCGCGAGGGCCGCGGCGTCGGCGCGCATGGCGACCATATCTGGCTCCATCTCGACCATATCGATCCCAAGGTGCTGCACGAGCGGCTGCCCGGCATTACCGAGACCGGCAAGATCTTCGCCGGCGTCGACCTGACCCGTCAGCCGCTGCCGGTGACGCCGACGGTGCATTACAACATGGGCGGCATCCCGACCAACTTCCACGGCGAGGTCGTCCACAACAAGGACGGCAACCCCGACGCGGTCGTCCCGGGCCTGTTCGCGGTCGGCGAGGCGGCGTGCGTGTCGGTGCACGGGGCCAACCGGCTCGGCTCGAACAGCCTGATTGATCTCGTTGTGTTCGGCCGCGCGACCGGCCTGCGCATCAAGGACATCCAGAAGCTGGGGACGCCGCACAACCCGTTGCCCAAGGGCTCTGAGGAGCTGGCGCTCGGCCGGCTCGACCATTTCCGCAACGCTGCCGGCGGCTCGCCGACCGCGGTGATCCGCGCCGAGATGCAGCGCACCATGCAGGCGCATTGCGCGGTGTTCCGCGACAACGCCCTGCTCGCCGAGGGGCAGGACAAGATCAAGGCGACCTATGCCAAGCTGGCGGACGTGAGCGTCAACGACCGGTCGCTGATCTGGAACACCGATCTGGTCGAGACGCTGGAGCTGGACAACCTCGTCGCGCAGGCGGTGGTGACGATGGACTCGGCCGCCAACCGCCAGGAATCGCGCGGCGCTCACGTCAACGAGGACCATCCCGACCGCGACGACGCGACCTGGATGAAGCACACGATCGCGACCTTCAGCGGCTGGGCGGGCACCGGCGGCGCGACCGCGATCGATTACCGGCCGGTGCACGACTATACGATGACCGACGAGGCGGACTACATCAAACCCAAGAAGCGGGTGTATTGATCAGGCCGTAGCGCCTAGTCGTCCTCGTCCTCGAACCCGACCAGCGCCAATGCGCGTGCCTTGATCTGGCGGGTCATACACCAGTGGACCAGCGCCTCCTCGCGGCCATGCGTGACCCACACCTCCTTGGGCGAGATTTCGGTCAGCGTGTCGGTCAGCTCGTCCCAGTCGGCATGGTCGGACAGGATCAGCGGCAGCTCGACATTCTTCTGCCGCGCGCGCTGGCGCACCCGCATCCAGCCCGACGCCATCGCCGTGATCGGGTCGGGCAGCCGCCGCGACCAGCGGTCATTGAGCGCGCCGGGCGGGCAGAGCACGACATGGCCGGCAATGTCCTTCTTGGCGACACCGGTGGCGGGGATCAGCTCGCCCAGTTGCACGCCCAGGTCGGCATAAAGGTCGCACAGCCGCTGCAGTGCGCCGTGGATGTAGATCGGCGCGTCGTGGCCCCGCGCGCGCAATTCTGCGATCACCCGCTGCGCCTTACCGAGGGCATAGGCCCCAACCAGCACGCAACGGTCGGGATTGGCGTGGAGCCGTGCGATCAGCTTGTCGATCTCGTCGCCCGTCTCCGGGTGGCGGAACACCGGCAACGCGAAGGTCGCCTCGGTGATGAACACGTCGCACGCGACCGGCTCGAACGGGGCGCAGGTCGGGTCGGCGCGGCGCTTGTAGTCGCCCGAAGCGACGATCCGCTCGCCGCGATGGTCGAGGACGATCTGCGCCGAGCCCAGGACATGGCCGGCGGGGACGAAGCCGACCTCCACCTCCCCCAACTGGATCGTTTCGCCATAGGCGACCGGCCGCGCCTGCTGCTCGCCATAGCGCGCGTCCATGATCGCCAGCGTCTCGGGGGTGGCCCACACCGCGCCATGGCCGCCGCGCGCATGGTCGGCATGGCCATGGGTGACCAGCGCCCGCGCCATCGGCTCGGACGGATCGATCCACGCGTCCGCAGGGCGGACGTAGAGGCCATACGGATGCGGTTCCAGCCAGTCGCCGAGCTTGGGCATGGTGACTATATGGATGAGGTGGTCATCCGTTCCCCGTCGCCCTCACCCTTCCCACCGGCTTTGCCGGCGGGCCCCTTCCCTCT
>NZ_CAHJXA010000198.1 GCF_903644135.1 Sphingomonas bacterium
CCGGCGCGGGCGCGACGGGGGTGCTGATCGAGGGCGGCGCGACCGGCGTGCTCGGCGGCCAGGGCACGATCGCGCTGACCGGCAACGGCACCATTGCCGCGATCGTCGACGGGCAGAAGCACAGCCTCGACGGCAGCGCCAGCGGCACGCCGGTCGCGACCACCAGCCTGACCAGCACCGCCGCGCTCACCACATCATCGGACAACGTGACCGGCTATGTGGCGCGGAACCAGGGCCGGCTGACCCATGATGGCAGCATCGTGTTCGGCGGCACCAACGACACCGGCATCCTCGTCATCACCGGCGCGAACGTCGTCCACACCGGCTCCATCGCGCTAACCGGCAGCGGCATCGGCACGAGCATCGCCGCGGGCGGCAGCTTCACCAACAACGGCGCGGTCACCGTCGCGTCGGGCACCGGCATCTCGATTGATGGCGCAGGCTCCACGCTGCTGGGTGCCGGCATCGTGTCGGTCGGTACCGGCATCGCGGCCCTCGCGATCACCAACGGCGCGGCCGTCAACAGTACCGGCAGCTTCACAGCCGGCGGCACCGCCAACGGTATCCTGCTCAACGCCGGCGCGGGCGCATTGACGCTGGGCGGTGGCACCGTCACCGCCGCGGGCAGCGGCAACGGCATCGAGAATGCGGCCGGCTCGTCCGCAATCCGTCTCAACGGCACCACCGTCGTCGCGAGCGGGTCGGGGAGCGCCGTCCACACCGGCGTCGCGCTCGATCCGCCTCGGTCGCCACCCTGACTGCCGCCGGCACCAACAGCACCGGCTTTGACTTCTCGGGCACGGGGGGCTCGCGGGTCGCCGGCAACCTGGCGCTCGGCACCGGCCTGACGATCGTCGCGAGCGGGGTCGGCGCGACCGGCGCGCGGCTGGCGACGACGGGCAACGTCGCCTTGGGCGGCACTATCCGCGTCACCAACGCGCTGGGCGGATCGGCGCTGGTCGCCGGCCTGGCGGCATCTGTCGCCAATGCGGGAACCCTCGTCTCGATGAGCACCACCGCGCCCGTCGTCGACCTGACCGGCGGCGCGGTGGCCTTCACCAACACCGGTACGATCACCGCCGCATCCAGCACCGGCACCGCCATCGCCGGCGGCAGTAACGGCCAGGCGGTGACGCTGTCGTCGGGCGCGGTCACGGGCGCGGTGCTGCTCGGCGGCGGTGCCGACACCTTCCTGATGACCGGCGGCATCTTGGTAGGCGCGTTCAGTGCGGGCGGCGGCAACGACACCGCCACCTTCCGCGGGCTGACCGACGCCAACCTGTCGGGGGTCACCCGCATCGCCGGCGAAGGGACGGTGGCCGGCAACGACACGCTGACCTTCGATGCCACGCAATCGACCGGCACGCGCCGGATCACCGGCTTCAACACCGTCAACCTGGTCAACGGCTCGACGCTGACCGCCGACGGCAACCTGACACTGGCGAGCGGCACTGTCGCGATCGACGCGAGCTCGACGCTGTACGCGGGCGGCGGCGTCAACGCGGTGATCGGCGCAGGGGCCGGCGGCACGTTGACGCTCGTCAATGCCGGCACGCTCGACCTGACCAATGGCGGCCCGGGTACGACCGATACCCTGACCGTCCGCGGCAATTATGTCGGCCGGAACGGCACGCTCAAGCTCCAGACCCTGCTCGACAGCGACGGATCGCCGTCGGACCGGCTGATCATCGACGGCGGCCGGGTCAGCGGCAGGACGTCGATCCAGATCGCCAATGTCGGCGGGCTGGGCGCGGCGACCACGGGCAACGGCATCGAGGTGATCAGCGCCATCAACGGCGGCCAGACGACGGCGACGACCAGCAAGGACGGGTTCGTGCTGGCCGGCACCCATGTCGATGCCGGTGCCTTCCAGTATCGCCTCTACGCTTCTGACCTCGCCGGCACGAGCGAGAGCTGGTTCCTGCGCACCCAGGCGGCGGCGTCCGACCCGGCAGCAACGCAGGGCCTTGCTACCTATCGCGTCGAGGTGCCGCTGCTGGCGGCGTTGCCCGGCCAGCTGCGCGATGCCGACCTGACGATGCTGGCGACCTATCACAAACGAATGGGCGATCCGGACGGCGCGGTGGCACCCGGTCTCACCGTTCCCGGCCGCTTCTGGGGGAGGTTCATCGCCGAGCAGGGCCGCACCCGCCAGGGCGGCGACGCACGGCCGACCACCGACGGGCATCTATATGGCGGCCAGATCGGCGTCGACCTGCTGCGCTTCGGTGGCCGTGGCGGCCATCACGATGCCGGTGTCTATGGCGGCTATCTCGACGCCAAGGCCAACACGAGCGGTTTCGCGAGCGGCATCGACGGCAGCTATGTCGGCCGGCTGGAGCCGACCGCGCGCTACGCCGGCGTCTATTGGACTTATCAGGCGGACAACGGCTTCTACACCGACACCGTTGTCCAGTTCAGCTGGTATCGCGGCAAGGCGCTGGTCGCGGACGGCGGCCGCATCGGTATCCGTGGCACCGGCGCGCTGGCTTCGGTGGAGACGGGCTATCCGCTCAAGCTGACGAGCAACTGGTCGATCGAACCCCAGGCGCAGCTGATCGGGCAAGGCGTCTCGATCGACAGCGTCACCATCCCCAACGCCAGCGTGGCGCAGCATTCGCCGGGCTACCTGACCGGGCGGCTGGGGCTGCGCCTCAAGGGGCGGTACGCGACGGCGGCCGGGGCGGTGCAGCCCTATCTGCGTGCGAATGCGTGGCGGGGCTTCGCGTCGACCGACCAGACGTTGTTCGCCACCGCCGCCGCGACCACCGCCATCGCCACGCTGTCGTCGTCGTTCTGGGGCGAAGGAGGCGCGGGCGTCACCTGGTCGATCCGGCCCACCTTGGCGCTGTTCGGCGAGGGCGATTATCGGTTCTCGCTCGACAACAACCAGGGCGTCACCGGCCATTCGACCAGCGGATCAGTGGGCCTGCGGGTTCACTTCTGATCGGTAGTTCATGAGCGTTGCCTCAGCGGTAAGAGCTTCGAAAGCGGGGTATAAGCAATTTACATGCGATTGCTGCAAATGTCTTATAGTTCTGCCTAGGCTAAGCATCAGTAGCTGAATTTATTACAAGATATCGGCAAGTGCTTTTTGAGTAAGATCGTAATTGTTTCTATAAAGGTTGTTATCAAAGACCGAATCATATCTCCTTATCAGCCGTCTGCTCCGATTTGACAGCTAGTAATCACATCCTCCATTTTGGAGTATTAGCGGCAGTTATCCCTCTTCTTTCAGAGTGACTTAGACGCTCCGCGCCGAGTGTAGGCGAACCGGAGAGGCTCGAAAGGAACTCAACATGAAAGAGGGATTCAACGGATCGGCAAGCCGCATGGCTCTGATCGGCAGCCTTGGGGTCGTGGCGGCGATGGCCTTGCCGTCCAGCGCGTCGGCGCAGTCCGTGTGCATCCCGCTGCCCGGCGTGACCAACTGCACCGTCACCGGGCCGCAAGCGCCGACCCTGCTGCCGAGCACGACGACGCCGCTGCGGGTCACCGTGACGCCGGCGCTCGACCTGACCAGCTCCCTCGCGGTGGCGACGTTGAACGGTGTCACGCTTGGCGCGCCCGGCGCGGTGTCCTCATCGCTGCCGAACCAGCCCGCCTTGTCGGCGGATGCGGCAAGCATCGCCGCGACGGTGGGCAAGCTGACCACCACGGCAACCGGGTCCAACGGTACCACCCTTGTCTCGCTCGCCGGCCCAACGACGCTGAACGCCGATGCCATCACCACGTCGGGCGACCTCAGCGACGGCGCTCTCGTCCGCGCCGCCGGCAACATCAACCTGTCGGTCAACGTGTTGCAGACCGGCGGCAACCGAGCGCTCGGGCTCGACCTGGCGACGGCACCTGCCGCTTGCGTGGCACTGGGCGCGGGTGCCTGCGGCATCAATGGCACCGTCGGCACGCTCACCACGACCGGACCCGGCAGCCTCGGCGTACTCGCCAACGCCGCCGGCCCCACTGCCCTGCGCATCGATGCGCTGCAGACAAAGGGCGCAGATGCCGCGGGCCTCAACCTCGCCAGCGACCCGGCAGCCTGCGCGGTGCTCGGTCGCGGCAGTTGCGGCACCGCGTTCACCGTCGGCCAGTTGCTGACCAGCGGCGATCGTTCGCCCGGCGTGCTGGCGACGATCGCGGGGCCGACCACCGGCAGCATCGGCCTGCTTCAGACCAGCGGCGCGAACGCTCCCGGCCTGACGATCACCGGCGATCCGACCGCCTGCGTGCTGCTCGGCGTCGGTGGCTGCACGACGAACGTCGCGGTCGACCGCTTGCGTACCGCTGGCGTGAACTCGGCCGGTGTGCTCCTCAACGCACCCGCGAACCTGTCCGCCACGCTGGGTGACGTCGCGACGCAGGGCGACAACTCGCCGGGCATCGCCACCTCGCTCAATCCAGCGGCGTGCGCCGTCCTGGGCAGCGGCAATTGCGGCACCACCATCATGGCGGGCGACGTCACGACGGCCGGCAACCGATCGTCCGGAATCGGCGTGCTGGGCAGCGGCCCGGTCAGCGTCGTGACCGGCCCGGTCTCCACCGCCGGCCAGAACGCGCCGGGCGTATCGGTGGTCACCGATCCCACCGCGTGCCTGATCGTCGGCACGGGACTATGCCCGACGACCGTCACGACCGGCCCGGTGCAGACCCGTGGCGACACCTCGCCGGCCGTGGGCGTCACTGGCGCAGGTCCGGTCACCGTCGGCACCGGCGCGATCTCCACCGCCGGCGTCAACTCGCCCGGCCTCACCGTCGCGACCAGCCCCGCGGTGTGCGCGGTGATCGGCGTCGGCAGCTGCGCAACGGTGGTGAACAGCGGCGGCGTGACCACGCTGGGCAACGGATCACCCGGCATCGGCGTGGTCGGCAGCGGCCCCACCACCGTCACCACTGGCCCGGTCTCGACGGCGGGTGCCAATGCTCCCGGGGTGACCGTCGCGACCGATCCGGCGGCGTGCCTGGTCGTCGGCAATCTCTCCTGTACCACCAGGCTGACGATCGGCCCCGTGCAGACCGGCGGCAACGGTTCTCCCGGCATCGGCGTCACCGTCGGGGGTCCGACGACGATCGCCACCGGACCGATCACGACCGGCGGCACCGGTTCGCCCGGGCTGAGCGTGACGATCGACCCGGCGACGTGTGCGATCCTGGGTGCCGGTTCCTGCGCCACAACCATCGCGACCGGCCCGATCAGCACCGGCGGCTCGTCCGGCATCGTCGTCGCTGCTGGCGGCACGAGCGGGGGCGG
>NZ_CAHJXA010000199.1 GCF_903644135.1 Sphingomonas bacterium
AGCTCGGCGACCGTCACCGCCGCCCCCGCCCCGAACGCCGCCAGCGCGGCGCGCAGCGTGAAGCCCATGCCATAGCCGCCGATCAGCACCCTCGCCGCCGGCGCGCCCAGCCGCTGCGCGGTCATCGTCGCCAGCGCCTCCTCGGAGCCGCTCATTCGGCTGTTCATCAGCTCGTTGCGGCCCAGCACGATCATGTGGTCGCCGCCGCGCCGGTACAGTCGCAACTCCTCCCCGCCCGGCACCGGCGCGACGTCGATCAGTTCGCGGGGGATCATCGCCGTCTCCTCGGGGTCGGCCATACAAGCGACGACCAGCGCTGCAACCCTGACACGGTTCGCCGGTTATGCCCCTATGCCTACGCTCGACCCCCGCACCACCGCCCTGATCCTCATCGACCTGCAGCAGGGCATCGTCCCGATGGCGAAGGGGCCACGCAGCGGTGAGGAAGTCGTTGCAGGTGCCAGGAACCTCGCCGCCCGCTTCCGCGAAGCCGAGGCACCGGTAGTGCTCGTCCATGTCGGCTTCGGCCCCAGCGAGGCACCGAGCCAGAAGGTCGACGAGCCGAGCCTGCCCGACAGCACCCCGCCAGGGTTCAGCGAGTTCGTCTCCGGCTTGCGCGAGCCGGACGACATCGTCGTGCTGAAGCATCACTGGGGCGCGTTCATCGGCACCGACCTCGACCTCCAGCTGCGCCGCCGCGGGGTCAAGACGGTGGTGATCGGCGGCATCGCCACCAACATGGGCGTCGAGTCGACCGCCCGCTCGGCCTGGGAGCTGTCCTACGACGTGGTGATCGCCGCCGACGTCACCGCGAGCCGATCCACCGAGCTGCACGATTTCGCGATGACCAACATCCTGCCCAAGATCGCGCGCATCACCGGCGCAGAGGGGATCGACTTCGACATCGGCTGACCACCGGCCTAGGATCGGCGCGTGACCAGTCCCTCCCTCGCGGTACTTGGTGCCGGCTCTTTCGGCACCGCGGTGGCGACCGCCCTCGCCCGCGGCGGCAACGATATCATCCTGCTGTGCCGCACCGCCGAACAGGCGACAGCGATCGAGGCGACCCGGCGCAACGCGCGCTTTTTTCCAGGCCATCCGCTGCTGCCCGGTATCCAGGCCACCGCCGATGTCGACGCGGCGTTGCGTGCCGACATCCTGTTCCTGGCCTTTCCCGGCCGGGCGATGGACGATTACGCCGGCCGCATCGCCGAGGTCGCCGCTCCCGGCACCGTCGTCGTCAACCTCATCAAGGGGCTGCACGCGCGCCATTTCACCTTTGCCGAGCTGTTCGCCGACCGCGCGCCGCAGGTCGGCTATGTCGCGCTGAAGGGCCCGACCTTCTCGCGGCCGCTGTTCCTCGGCGAATGGTCGGGGATGACCTGCGGGGCCGATGACCCGGCGACCGGCGACCGGGTGGCGGCGCTGTTCGCCCGGTCGGGGGCGCTGGCGATCGACCGGATCGGCTCGGCGCGCTCGGTCGACGTCGCCAGCGCGCTCAAGAACGTCTACGCGATCGCGCTCGGGCTGGTCGGCTCGACCGGCCCGTCGGAGAACACCACCTTCATGGCGGCGACGCTGGTCATCAAGGAACTGCGCGGCGTGCTCGACCGGCTCGGCTGCGCGCCGGAGGTATTGTGGAGCTTTGCCGGGGTCGGCGACATCCTGTTGACCGGGCTATGCGACACCAGCCGCAACCGCACCATCGGCCTGATGATGGGCAAGGGCGTGCCGATCGACCTGGTCGCGTCGGACTTCGTGTTCGAGGGAGTCCGCGCCGTCGACGCCCTTGAGCAGCATCTGGGCGGCGGCGCGGCGACGCCGCTGCTCGACGCGGTGTCGGCGGTGCTGCACGGGCGAGCAGCCCCCAGCCATGTGTTCGATGCGTTCGGGCTGGCGGGGTAGCGCGTTACAACATCCCCAGCGCCTGCATGTACGTCTCCAGGATCGCCTCCTCCTCCTGGTACTCCTCGCGCTTCTTCTTCCTGATCGCCATGATCTTGCGGATCGCCTTGGCGTCGTAGCCGCGGCCCTTGGCCTCCGCCATCACGTCCTTGATGTCGTCGGCGATGCCCTTCTTCTCTTCCTCCAGCCGCTCGGCGCGCTCGATCAGCAGCCGCAGCTCGTCCGCCGCGACGCGCCCGCCGCCCATGCCTTCTTGCCGTTCCTCGGCCATTGGTGCCCGCCCTCGTTCGATGAGGGCGCGCGTCTAGGCGTTAAGCATCACCTGCTCAAGCCAGGTTCTTCGCCATGCTCTCGGCCATGCGGGCAAGCTGCTCGGGCGTCGCCTCGGCCTGATAGCGCGCCTTCCACTCGGCTTGCGGCATCCCATAGACCGTCTCCCGCGCCGCCGCCTTGTCCAGCCCGCCCGCCTCCTCGATCCAGTCGGACAGGCAGTTGCGGCAGAAGCCCGACAGTCCCATCAGGTCGACATTCTGCGCGTCGGTACGGTGGCGCAGGAGCCGCACCAGCCGGCGGAACGCGGCGGCGGCGACCGCGTCGGGCAGTTGATCAAGCTGGTCCATGCTGGCTTTCAAGATTGATCGGGCGGCAATAGCGGCTAAGACGCCGATGGGCGAGGGAGTTAGCCATGACCATGACCGTCGCGCCCCGCGCCCGCAAGGTTCGCGTCCTTGCCACGCTTGGCCCGGCGAGCAGCACGCCGGAGATGATCGCCACCCTGTTCCAGGCCGGAGCCGACGCCTTCCGCGTCAACATGAGCCATGGCGACCAGGCGTCCAAGGTCGCGGTGATCGAGGCGATACGCGGGCTGGAGAAAAGGTTCTCGCGGCCTAGCACGATCCTCGCCGACCTGCAGGGACCCAAGCTGCGCGTCGGCCGCTTCGCCGGCGGGCGGACGGTGCTGGCGACCGGGTCGACCTTCGTCCTCGACCGCTTGCGCGAGCCCGGCGATGCCACCCGGGTCGAGCTGCCGCATCGCGAGATCTTCGCGGCGATCGAGCCGGGCGCGCGCCTGCTGATCGACGATGGCAAGCTGGTGCTGCGCGTGTCGGATCACGGCCCCGACCGGATCGAGGCGATCGTCGAGGTTGGCGGCGCGATCAGCGATAACAAGGGGTTGAACGTCCCCGACGTGGTGGTGCCGATGGCGGCACTGACGGAGAAGGACCGCAGCGACCTCGCCTTTGCGGTCGAGCAGGGGGTCGACTGGATCGCGCTATCGTTCGTGCAGCGCCCTGAGGACCTGTGGGAAGCCAGGAAGCTGATCGGCGGCAAGGCGGCGCTGCTCGCCAAGATCGAGAAGCCCGCCGCGATCGACCGCCTCGACGAGATCGTCGAGGCCTGCGACGGCGTCATGGTCGCGCGCGGCGACCTGGGCGTCGAGCTGCCGCCGCAGGCGGTGCCGCCGCTGCAGAAGCGCATCGTCGAGGTCGCGCGGCGTCAGGGACGGCCGGTGGTGGTGGCGACGCAGATGCTCGAATCGATGATCACCAGCCCGTCGCCGACCCGTGCCGAGGTCAGCGACGTCGCCACCGCCATCTATGACGGGGCCGACGCGATCATGCTGTCGGCGGAGAGCGCGGCGGGGGCATGGCCGGTCGAATCGGTGGCGATGATGAACGCGATCGGCGTGTCGGTGGAGGCCGACCCGGCGCATGGCGACCGGATGCACTTCACGGTGATGAAGCCCGACCCGACCACCGCCGATGCGCTGGCTGAGGCGGCGAAGTCGATCGCCAGCACGGTCGATGTCGCCGCGATCATCTGCTTCACCACGTCGGGCTCGACCGCGCGGCGGATCGCGCGCGAGCGGCCGTCGGTGCCGATCCTCGTGCTGACCCCCAAGGCGGAGACGGCACGGCGGCTGGGGCTGCTCTGGGGCTGCCACGCAGTCGCCACCCGCGACGTCCAGTCGTTCGAGGAGATGGTCGCCAAGGCCAAGCGCATCGCGCTTCGGCAGAAGATGGCCAAGGCGGGCGACAAGGTGATCGTCATGGCCGGCGTGCCGTTCAAGACGCCGGGCTCGACCAACGTCCTGCACATCGTGCGCATCGTCGGCGACGAGTTGAAGGGCCACTAGGGCATCGGCTTGCCCTTGTCCTTCCCGTCGCCCGCCGCGGAAGGGTGAGGATGACGCTTCGCAGAAAAGGCGCAATATGAAGAAGATGCTGCCGGCCCTGCTGCTCACCGCTACCTCCGCGACCGCGCAGGTGACATCGCCGACCGCCCCTGCACCCGCCACGTCCACCCTCCCCGCCCCCGTCGGCGTGCCCTCCTGGGCGAATGTCGGCAGCGACATTCCCGCCGATCCGGCCTGGCGCACCGGCACGCTGGCCAACGGCCTGCGTTATGCGGTGCGGCGCAACGTGATACCCGCCGGCAGCATCGCCATCCGGGTGCGGATCGACGCGGGCGGGCTGATGGGCGACGATGCGCAGGCCGGCTGGGGCCACATCATCGAGCACATGACGTTTCGCGGCACCGCGCATTATGGCGACGGCGAGGGGTCGCGTATCTGGCAGCGGCTGGGCGCGAGCTTCGGCATCGACACCAACGCCTTCACCTCGCCGCGCGCCACTACCTATGTACTCGACCTGCCCAAGGCCGATGCCGCCTCATACACGCTGGCGATG
Source organism: Sphingomonas bacterium (assembly GCF_903644135.1). Lineage (GTDB taxonomy): Bacteria > Pseudomonadota > Alphaproteobacteria > Sphingomonadales > Sphingomonadaceae > Sphingomonas. The sequence continues at coordinate 4,596 of NZ_CAHJXA010000199.1, forward strand.
GACGTGGTCGCGGAGATGGTCCAGTCCGCGAAGATCGACGCATCGGCGCTGACGGTCGAGAAGCAGGTGGTGCTAGCCGAACGCTCGGCGCGAATGACGCCGCTCGCGCAGAAGCTGGAGGACGCCAACCGCGCGCTGACCTTCACCGGCACCAAGATGGCGCGCTACCCGATGATCGGCACGACTCAGACCATCGCCGCCGCCGACGCACCCAAGCTCCACGCCTGGTACAAGCGCTGGTATCGCCCGGAGCGCGCGGTGGTGGTGGTGGTTGGCGACGCCGATCCGGTGCTGCTCGAACAGGTAGTGCGCGACAAGTTCAGCGGCTGGCAGGGCGAAGGACCCAAGCCCGAGGAGCCCGATTACGGCAGCCCGCACAAGCCGATGCGGCCGGCGCTGATAGTCGAGGACCCGCAGGCCGCGAACGCCGACCAGCTCGTCTGGGTCACGCCGCACGACGAGGGTCCCTGGACGATCGCGCGCCAGCAGCGGCAAAATCTCGACTTCGTTGCCGACGGCGTGCTGCGCCGCCGCCTCGCCACCGCCGCGCAGGCGGGCGAAGCGCTGGTCAATGTCGGCGCGTCGCGCTCGCTCGATCGCCACATCG
>NZ_CAHJXA010000200.1 GCF_903644135.1 Sphingomonas bacterium
GGCTGTTCGAGCCCGCCGATGTCGACGATCTACGCGCGTTTCTCGCCGATCTCGACCCGGCGGTGCCGGTGATGGCGCTGGGGCTCGGTTCCAATCTCATCGTCCGAGACGGTGGCGTGCGCGGGGTCGTGGTTAGACTGGGCAAGCCGCTGTCCTTCGCCCGCGCTTGGGGGGACGACCACGCCACGATCACCTGCGGCGGCGGCGCATCCGGCATCCTCGTCTCTTCGGCGGCGCGTGACGCGGGCGTGGCCGGGTTGGAGTTCCTGCGCTCGATCCCGGGCACCGTCGGCGGTTTCGTCCGCATGAACGGCGGTGCCTACGGCCGCGAGACTAGCGAGGTGCTGCTCGCCTGCGTCGTCGTCCTGCGCGACGGTACGGCGCTGCCGATGACCGTCGACCAGCTTGGCTACAGCTATCGTCATTCGGCGCTCCCAGCGGACGCAATCGTGGTCGAGGCGACCTTCCGCGGGCGGTCGGGCGAACCCGCCGCCATCCAGGCTGAGATGGACCGCATCGCCGCCGCGCGCGAGGCGTCGCAGCCGCTGCGCTCGAAGACCGGCGGCTCGACCTTCAAGAACCCGCTAGGGGAGAAGGCCTGGGCGCTGGTCGACGCCGCCGGCTGTCGCGGCCTGCGGCGCGGCGATGCGCAGGTCAGCGACAAGCATACCAACTTCCTCCTCAACCTCGGCCAGGCGACCAGCGCCGAGATCGAGGCGCTGGGCGAGGAGGTGCGCGAGCGGGTAAAGGCGCATTCTGGCGTGACGCTGGAGTGGGAAATCCAGCGGGTGGGGGAGCCATGAGCCTCCACGTCGCGGTCCTCATGGGCGGCTGGTCCGCCGAGCGCGAGGTGTCGCTGTTGTCCGGCACCGGCATCGCCGAGGCGCTGGAGTCGCTCGGCCACCGCGTCACTCGCATCGACATGGGCCGCGACGTCGCGCAGCGGCTGGCCGACGCCGCGCCCGACCTCGTGTTCAACGCGCTGCACGGCACGCCCGGCGAGGACGGCAGCGTGCAGGGCCTGATGGACCTGATGGGGTTGCGCTACACCCATAGCGGCATGGCCACTTCGGTGATCGCGATCGACAAGCTGCTGACCAAGCAGGCGCTGGTGCCGCATGGCATACCGATGCCCGGCGGGCGGATCGTCAAGTCGGCGGAGCTGTTCGCCGGCGACCCGCTGCCGCGCCCCTATGTGGTCAAGCCGGTCAACGAAGGCTCGTCGGTCGGCGTAGCGATCGTCACCGCCGAGGGTAACTACGGCAACCCGATCCTGCCGGACGCGACCGGGCCGTGGCACGAATATCCCGAGCTGCTCGCCGAGCCGTTCATTCGCGGCCGCGAGCTGACGACGGCGGTGCTGGCCGGGAGGGCGTTGGGCGTCACCGAACTCCAGCCCAGGAGCGGCTTCTACGACTATGACGCCAAATACACCGACGGCATGACCGAGCATCTGTGCCCCGCGCCGATCCCCGATGCGGTCGCTGTCGCCTGCAAGGGCATTGCGGTCGAGGCGCATCGCCTGCTCGGCTGCCGCGGCGCGTCGCGCTCCGACTTTCGTTGGGACGATGGCCAGGGCGTTGACGGGCTGTTCCTGCTGGAGGTCAACACCCAGCCGGGCATGACCCCGCTCAGCCTCGTGCCGGAGCAGGCGCGGCACCTGGGCATGAGCTATGCCGAGCTGGTCCAGGCGATCGTCGACGAGGCGATGCAGGATCGGGCGCTGGAGCATCACGCATGAGCCGCACGATCAAGCGCGCCACCCCCGTTCAGCAGCGTCGCCCCGCGCCGCGCAAGCGCCAGCCGGTGAAGCGGGTGTCGTCGCTCGACCGGCTGGTCGCGGCGCTGCCGGTCAGCCAGGCGACGCTTCACCGCATCGCCACCTGGACGATCACCGGCGCGGGCACGGCGCTGGCGCTGGTCGCGGCGAGCTGGATCGGCGTGCCCGGCATGATCGGTGGGGCGATAGCGGAAGGGGCGAGCCGCGCCGGCTTTCGCGTCGAGCAGATCGAGATCACTGGGCTGCACCGCATGGACCGGATGACGGTTTATGCCGTCGCGCTCGACCAGAAATCGACGGCGATGACCCGGCTCGACCTCGACGCGGTGCGCGAGAAGCTGCTGCGTTACGGCTGGATCGCCGACGCGCACGTCTCGCGGCGGCTGCCCGACACGTTGCTGATCGACATCGTCGAGCGAGCGCCGGCAGCCGTCTGGCAGGACAAGGGTGAGCTGACCCTCATCGACAAGGACGGCGTGCTGCTGGAGCCGGTGAAGCGCGAGGCGATGCCGGAATTGCCGCTGGTGATCGGCGACGGAGCCGACCGCGAGGAGCCGGGTTACCAGGCGCTGCTCGCTGCGGCACCGGCGCTGAAGCCGCGGATCAAGGCGGCGACATGGATCGGCAATCGCCGCTGGGACCTGACCTTCGAGAGCGGCGAGACGCTGGCGCTGCCGGAGGAAGGCGCACAGTCGGCGCTGGTCAGCTTTGCCGAGATGGACGGCGCGCGGCCGCTCTTGGGCAAGGGCTGGCTGCGCTTCGACCTGCGCGATCCGACCAAGCTGGTCGCGCGGCGGCCGGGCGCGACGCTGGCGCACGCGATCAGCGACGACGGCCGGCCGGCACCGGCCACCACGAACGCGGCGAAACCGCATAGCGGCAACGAGGGGTAGGGCATGGCCAAGGCGGGACCCGAAGGACTGATAACCGCGCTCGACATCGGCAGCTCCAAGGTGTCGGCGATGATCGCGCAGAAGGGTGATGGCGGCGAGCTGATCGTGCTGGGCACCGGCCAGCGCGAGAGCCGCGGGGTCAAGCGCGGCTACATCGCCGACATGGCCGCGACCGAGGTGGCGGTGCGCGAGGCGGTGGAGCAGGCGGAGCGGATCGCCGGGCTCAATATCGAGAATGTCTGGGTCGGCTTCTCCGCCGGCGGGCTGGTCAGCGACGTCGCCGAGGTCGAGTTCGAGCTGGGCGGGCACCGGGTGGAGCAGGGCGACATCGACGCGTTGCTTGCGGCGGGGCGCGGCGCGATCGACCCGCAGGGGCGGATGGTGCTGCACGCGCAGCCGGCGCTCTACACGCTCGATGGGCTGACCGGGGTGAAGACGCCGCTCGGCCTCCACGCCGATCGGCTGGGCGTCCACATCCACGTCGTCGCCGCCGACGGCTCGCCGGTGCGCAACCTCGACCTGTGCGTCCGCTCGGCACATCTGGAGGTGAAGTCGATCATCGCCGCGCCGGTCGCCACCGGCCTGTCGTGCCTGTCCGACGAGGAACGCGAGCTGGGCGTGGCGCTGGTCGAGCTGGGGGCGGGGATCACCAATGTGTCGCTGTTCGCCGGCGGGATGCTGGTCGGGCTGACCAGCCTGACGATGGGTGCCGCCGACATCACCGACGACATCGCCAGCGCCTTCGGCACGCGTCGCCAGCAGGCGGAGCGGATGAAGTGCTTCCATGGCTCCGCCAACGCCAGCCCCCGCGACAATCACGACATGATCCCGGTGACGCCGATCGCTGCGGAGGACGGCGGCGGCGACGCCAGCCAGATCACCAAGGCGCAGCTGATCGGCGTCATCCGCCAGCGGCTGGAGTATCAGATGGGCGAGGTGAGGAAGGCGTTGACCGCGCTGAAGTTCGAGGGGCCGGTCGGGCGGCAGGTGGTGCTGACCGGCGGCGGTGCCGAGCTGAAGGGGATCGCCGACTATGCGCAGGCGACGCTCGGCCGGTCGGTACGCGTCGGCCGGCCGCGTGGCCTGACGGCGCTGCCGGAGGCGCATAGCGGACCGGCGTTCGCGACGCTGGCCGGGCTCGCTTATTATGCCGCCGCCAATCCGGTCGATCTGCGCGTGCTCGCCGCGACGCAGGCGCAGGCGGTGCATCGGCAGAAGGGATTGGGCGTCGTACGCAAGCTGATCCAGGCGGCGCGGGCGAACTATTGAATTTCGCTGGCGTGGCGTGGCACGCTAGGGCAAACGGTTAACAACGGTCGCCGGTGGTGCCGGACAGGGTGGAGTATCAGCCGATGAGCATCGAATTCGTGACGCCTGAGGTGGACGAGCTGACCCCGCGCATCGCCGTGATCGGCGTCGGCGGTGCGGGCGGCAACGCGATCGCCAACATGATGCGCGCCGACGTGCAGGGCGTCGAGTTCCTGGTCGCCAACACCGACGCGCAGGCGCTGAAGCAGTCGGTCGCGCCGCAGCGCATCCAGCTGGGTGCGAAGATCACCCAGGGGCTGGGGGCGGGCAGTCGGCCGGAGATCGGCCGCGCCGCCGCCGAGGAGACGATCGACAGCCTCGCCAAGCAGCTCGAGGGCAGCCACATGGTGTTCATCGCCGCCGGCATGGGCGGCGGCACCGGCACCGGCGCGGCACCGGTCATCGCCAAGGCGGCGCGCGACATGGGCATCCTGACCGTCGGCGTGGTGACGAAACCGTTCAGCTTCGAGGGCAACCGCCGCGCCAAGAGCGCCGACGCCGGCATCGAGGAGCTGCAGAAATATGTCGACACGCTGATCGTCATCCCCAACCAGAACCTGTTCCTGATCGCCAACGCCAACACCACCTTCAAGGAGGCGTTCAGCATGGCGGACGAGGTGCTGCAGCAGGGCGTGCGCGGCATTACCGACCTGATGGTCATGCCCGGCCTCATCAACCTCGACTTCGCCGACGTCCGCAGCGTGATGCAGGAGATGGGCAAGGCGATGATGGGCACCGGCGAGGCGTCGGGCGACAACCGCGCGTTGGAGGCGGCGCAGAAGGCGATCGCCAACCCGCTGCTCGACGGCGTGTCGATGCGCGGCGCCAAGGGCGTCATCATCTCGATCACCGGCGGCGACGACATGCGCCTGCTGGAGGTCGACGAGGCGGCGAACCACATCCGTGAGCTGGTCGACGAGGACGCCAACATCATCTGGGGCTCGGCGTTCAACCCCGACCTGGAGGGCAAGATCCGCGTGTCGGTGGTCGCCACCGGCATCGAGGCGGTGCCTGCCACCGTCGCCGCGGCGCAGGCGGCGGAAGCATCGTCTGCGACGGGGCGCAGCTTCGGCTATGGCCGCAAGAGCGAGGAGCCGGTGTCGTTCCGGCCGAGCGCACCCGCCGGCCGGCGATCAGATTCAGCATCGCCTCGCGTGCCGCGTCTCCGCAGTCGTAAGCCGCGCCGTCAT
>NZ_CAHJXA010000201.1 GCF_903644135.1 Sphingomonas bacterium
GAATTGGTAGACGCACCAGCTTCAGGTGCTGGCGATCGCAAGGTCGTGGAGGTTCGAGTCCTCTTCTGGGCACCATTCACCCGTCCGCAGGCGTCCGCCAACGTCCCGCAAGTAGCTGCAAACTAAGCGCTTTTCTTGATATCTTGTCCGGCGAGGTTCGGGTGCGTTTGCCTGAAATTACCCCACGCTGGGGGTACTTTTGGGGGCATTCCACCCGGTGACGGATGGAGATACCCCCATGGCGCTGACTGCCCTTGCCATCAAGAATGCCAGGCCTCGAGCGAGGCAGTACAAGCTCGCGGATGAGCGAGCACTCTATCTCCTGGTCACGCCTGCCGGCGGCAAATACTGGCGGATGCACTACCGCATCCTCGGCAAGGACAAGACGCTGTCGTTTGGTGTCTGGCCTGACGTGAGTCTCGCCGAAGCTCGTGAGAAGCGCGATGATGCGCGAAAGCGGATCGCCGATGGGATGGACCCCATTGCCGAGAAGAAGCTCGCGAACTTGCGCGCCCAGATCGACGCCAACGCCACGTTCGAGGGTGTCGCCGAGGAATGGCTGGTGAAGATCGGCCGAGAAGGCCGGGCCGAGCGCACGCTCGGCAAGGTGCGTTGGCTGCTTAACATGGCATATCCGGTTCTCGGCAATCGTCCGATCAACCAGATTGAAGTTCAAGAGGTGCTGGCCGTCCTGCGCAAGATCGAAGCGACGGGGCGTTATGAGAGCGCCCGGCGGATGCGAAGCGTCGCCGGCCGTGTCTTCCGCTACGGCATCGCGACCGGCCGGTGCCAGCGGGACATCGCGAGTGATCTACGCGGCGCCATCGTGGTGCCGAAGGTCAAGCACTTTGCGGCGATCACCCGCCCGAAAGAGGTCGGCGAACTGTTGCGAGCGATCGACGATTATCCCGGCCATGCGATAACGACGTTCGCGCTCCGGATGACGCCGCATGTGTTCGTCCGCCCCGGCGAACTGCGCAAGGCGGAGTGGAGAGAGTTCGATCTTGAGCGCGCGGTCTGGACGATCCCAGCGGAGAAGATGAAGATGCGCTGGCCCCATCAGGTGCCGCTCTCACGCCAAGTGCTCGCTTTGCTTGCGGAATTGCGGCCGCTGACCGGCCACAGCTCGTTCGTCTTCCCGGCATTCCACACCTGGAAGCGATCGATGTCGGAGAACACGGTCACCTTCGCGCTTCGACGCATGGGCTACAGCAAGGACGAGATGACCGCGCACGGCTTCCGGGCGATGGCGGCGACGCTGCTCAACGAGATGGGGCTGTGGAACCCGGACGCGATCGAGCGGCAACTCGCGCATATGGAGAACAACGGCGTACGCCGAGCCTATGCACGCGGGCAATATTGGGAAGAACGGGTCGAGATGATGCAGCATTGGTCGGATTATCTCGACCAGCTGCGCGGTGACATTGCCGTCGTAACCATCGATTTTAGCCGGCCTGGGGCCGGCGTTGCCTCCCGGAAGCGCGCTTGAAAATGGATGCCGGAGAGATGCGTCTCTCGGGCATCGCCTCATCGCATGACGAGACGTTTCAGGCAGCGATATGGAATGAGGGTTGAGCGTCCGATCTTTACTGTCTCGATCTCGCCCGACTTGATCAGCTCGTAGAGTGTTGATCGGCCGATTCCAGTGAGCTTTACCGCCATGGAGATGCGCACGCTGATCGGTTCAGTCGGCAGCGCCTCGATCGTGGCGAGAGCGCTGGCCGCATCCCTGCTCCTTTCCTCGAGCGGAAGGCCCCGCGTCATGGTTTTGCGCGCGACCGCAGGAACGCGCGGTCGCTCTCAAGGAACCCGGCAAGCATTGCGGGAACCAGCTCGGTGATATGTTCCTCCCGGCCATAGGTCTGGGCGTAGAGCGCGGCATAAGCGATCAGGGCGTGATGGAGATCAGGCGAGATTGTGACGATAAGCTTGACGGGTGTTCGGTCCGGCAGCTGTGGGAGCTTGAGATCTGCCATGTCAGCGCTCCTCGCGCCACGGCGCAAGCACCAGATCCTTGTGAACCACCAGTCGCACGCGCGCGCCCGGCCGGATCGTGATCGTCGGCTGGACGCCGAGGTTGCGCGAGGTGATCTGATCGCCCGCGCGTGAGACGCTGTCCTGCGTCGACTGGCGGATCGCCTGGACGAGGTCGCTGCTGCCGGAGAGCGCGAGCTCGGAGCCGACCCCCAGCAGGGTCGAGAGCGCGACGCCCTTGAGCAGCGCCCAGGTATGAAAGTCGACGTTGTCCTGCAGCCCGGCATAGCCGGACGCATCGGTTGCCGGCACGTTGTCGATGCGCAGGGAGCTGCCGTCGGGCAGCATCAGCCGCTGCCAGACGATCAGCGCGCGCTTCTGCCCGAACGCGACGACGCTGTCATAGCTGCCGATCAGCCGCGATCCTTGCGGGATCAGCAGGATGCTGCCGGTCGCGCTGTCGTAGACGCGCTCGGTCACGTGCGCGGTGACGAGGCCGGGAAGATCGGAGCGCAGGCCGGTGATCAGGCTCGCCGCGATGACGCTGCCCGCCGACAGGGTGTAGGGCGACGGTGCCGGGGTGAGCTGATGTGGGTTGACGTCGCCGCGCGGATCGAGCGTGCCGACGAACTCCGCCTTGTGGGCTTGCGAGTTGGGATCGCGGCCTGGGTCGATCGCCAGCGTGGCGGGCTCGGCCGGCGCCAGGGCCACTCCGCTCTGCACGGCGACCGGCTCGCTCGTCGCGGCCTGACGCGTTTGCACCAGCACGCCGGACTCGCGAGCAGCCTTCACCTCGGCGGCTTGGCGCTCCCGCTCGGCTTGCATCGCCTGGTCGGCGCGCTGCGCCGCGCCCGTGCCGGCCTCGTCGGCGAGCGCCTGCTGCCGATCGAGGATCGGCTTGCCGAGATCGCCCGGCAGCGGCTGGCCGAGCTTCGGCACGTCGCCGTAGCTCGTGGGTAGCTTGGCGAGCGCATCGGTGTTCGGGCGGGACCCGGGCTGCGATTGCTCCTCCTGCTCGACGACGTGCCTGAACACGGTCGGCCGCAGCGCCATCCATGTCACCGCGACCAGGCTCACCGACCCGAGCGCGGCGATGGCGATGATGACGCCGCGCTTGAACCTGATCGCCCGCTTCGGTCGCGCCCGGATCGCGAGCGACTCCGGATCGAGCTTCGCCGGCGGCGGCGTGATCGCTTGCTCGGTCATGCGCCCCTCCGCCGCACGGGCTCGTCGGCGATGCGGGTGATCCGCACGACGTCCTGATGCTTGCTGCCGAGCCGGAGCTCGGCGGCATCGAAGATGCGATCGACGACGTAGAAGCGGCCCTGCACACGGTAGTTGACGAGCTGGGCGGCACCCTTCGCGTCAACCAGGAACAGCGGCGGCGCCTCGCCGACCGCGATGCTCACCGGGAACTCGATGAACGTCTGCCGCCCGTCGTCGAATGCGCGCAGCGGTCGCCATGTCGGCTCGTCGCCGGTCACCGCATAGTTGAACCGGAGCTGCTCGAGCGACAGGCCGGCAGCGACGGGCGCCGCCGCCCGCACCTGCTCGGCGGCGTGCTTCAATGCGATCAATTGATCCTGCGGATAGGTCCACGACAGCGCCGCCATCGCGCTCGCCGCCGTGCTGGTCAGTGCGAGATGATAGCTGCGCCGGTCGGTCGTGACGACGAGGTTGGTCGCGAGACCGGCGGCGAACGGCTTCACGAGGATGTGGGTCTGTCTGGAATCGCCAGCACCGCTGGTCGTGTCGCCGATCGTCCAGCGGACCGTGTCGCCGGACGCGACCGCGCCGAGCACCTCGCCGGGCTGCAGCGCGATGTCGGTGACACGCTCGGGCGCCGTGTAGACATGGTAGAGCACGCCGTCGGCGTAGGGGTAGATTTGCACCGCGTTGATGAAGGCCTGGCGGTCGGGCTCCAGCGTCGCTGCGCGATTAGCGGCCGAAACGGTGCGGAGCGACGTCGTTGCGACCGGCGCACGGTGGCTTCTGGCGGTACGGTGCTTGCGGGGTGTCACCAGCGGGATGGCGGGCCAAGCCTGCGGAGCAGGAGCGGCCGCCCTGCTCGTCACGACAGTGGTCGGCGAAGCGACGGTCGGCGGAATTGCAGCGGCCGCAGCCGATGCCACCGCGAGCGCGCATGCCGGCGCGATCAGGCGCGTCTGAATCGATATCGTCATGGCTGGATCTCCTGGCTGGATTGCGATGGCCGTTCGGCGAGCGTCGGGTCGAGCGGCGAACCGAGCGGCAGCTGGGCTGGTGCGAGAGCGATCGGCTGCGGCACTGATACGGGCGGCGGTGCCGGCGCCGGCACGTCGAGTTCGCGGCTCCAGTCGATCGCGTCGACGTAGAGCCCGAGCGGGTTCTTGCGCAGGACCTCGGCCGTGGTCGGCGGCTTGACCAGCACGGTCAGGATCGCCGTCCAGTGCGACGTCCCGGCAAGCGCACCATGCTCGTAGGCGGTCTCGATCCACTTGACCTGGAACGAGCGGTCCGAAGCGCGCACGACGCTCGTCACCTGCACGGAGACGGTCTTCTCGCCGATCTGCGCGAACGGATCGGCGGCACGGGCGTAGTCGCCGAGGAACTGGCTGCCGCGCTGGGTGGTGAAGTCGTAGGCCGACAGCCAGTCGGCGCGCATCATCACCGGGTCGAGCGAGACCCCGCGCACGTCCTTGATGAAGTGCGCGAGGTGCCACGCAATCTGCGGATCGGTCGGATGATAGCCGGCCTCGGCCGCGGTCACCGCGCGTGTCTCGCCGAGCCGGTCGACCTCGACGACATAGGGCGTCACCCTACTCTGCAGCGACTGCCAGACGAGCCCGCCGGCTTCGCCGACGCCGAGCGCGAGGCAGCCGAACGCCATCAGCCGCCAGTTGCGTGCCTGGATGCGCGCGGAGCCGATCCGCTCGTCCCAGAGCTGCCCGGCGCGCTGGTACGGCGTCTCGGGTTCGGGGGTGCGTCCGTAGCGCTGGACGCTGCGCTTGAAGTGCATCAGTCTTCCCTTTCCTTGATGTCTGGGGTGGCGGACGCGCCGCCGCGGTCGCCTTCTTTCAGTGTCTGCAACGCGGCGTGGCGGTGGTGTCGCGCGGCCTGCTCGGCCCTGAGCTTGCGCGCCCACGTCGGCGCGCCACCATCGGCACCGCCTGGCGCGGCTGCCGGGGCGGTGCCGGTCC
>NZ_CAHJXA010000202.1 GCF_903644135.1 Sphingomonas bacterium
CCGCCACGCCGCCTGCACCTCGGCCGGCAGCCGCGACAGCCCGACCAGCCGCGGCAGCGTGACGGTCGCCGCGAACCGGACGCTCGCTGCGGTCAGGTCGCAGGGCTGGTCATCGTGCGGGCCCGGCCATTGCCAGGTGAAGCGCCAATGGGTGACCGCCTCCACCTCCTGCCCATCGTTGCGATCGACCGGATGGCGCGTGTCGAGCGAGGCGCGGATCGCCGCGAGCGTGTCGCCATGGACCGGGTAGGTGACGATGGCGACGTGCGGAATACCCGCATAGGCCGGGTGCGCCACGACGACAGCCAGCGCCAGCGCCACCGCACTCACGCGTTCGCCCAGCGCCGCAGCAGGTTGTGATAGACGCCGGTCAGCGCCACCACCGCCGGGTCGCCCTGCCCCATCGCCGCCGCCGCGCCCTGCACGCCCCCGTCGAGGTCGAACAACAGACGCCGCGCGCCATCGTCACGCACCATCGACTGCACCCAGAAGAATGAAGCGATGCGGGACCCCCGCGTCACCGGCGTCACCTTGTGCAGGCTGGAGGCTGGATAAAGCGCCAGGTGACCGGCGGGCAGCTTCACCGTCTGCGGCCCGAACCGGTCCTCGATCACCAGATCGCCGCCGTCATACGCGGCCGGGTCTTCGAGGAACAACGTCGCCGACAGGTCGGCGCGCAGGCGAAAGTCGCTGCCGCGGCGGATGCGCACCGCGCTGTCGACGTGGAGACCGAAATCCTGGCCGCCGGCATAGCGGTTGAACAGCGGCGGGAACACCTTGAGCGGCAGCGCGGCGGCGACGAACAGCGGCGAGGCGGCGAGCGCGTCGAGCACCAGTGCCCCCGCCTCGCGCGCGGCGGTTGAGTCCTCGGGCAGCTGCTCGTTATGCTTGGCGAGAGCCGACTGGTGGCCCGAGGTGGCGTTGCCGTCCGCCCAATCGCCCGCGTCGATCAGCCCGCGCACCCGCGCCACTCCGGCCGGGTCGAGCAGGTCGGGGATCGCGATCAGCATTGTCCCCTCCTCAGCGCCGCCAGCCCGTCGGTCGCGAAGCGCGGCACGTCGCTCCTCGCCAGCCAGTCGGCAACCTGCCGCACGAAGCGCGGATTGCCAAGCTTGGCCGCCTGTTCCAGCCACGGCAGCGCCTCGTCGACCCGGCCGCCAGCGCCGAGCAGCCGCGCATGGTTGAAGCAGCCGCGGAAGTCGCCGCCCGCCGCCGCCCGGGCGTACCAATGCGCGGCCTTGGCCATGTCGACCGGCCCTGCCCAGCCATCCTCGGCGAAGCTGCCGACGTAATTGGCGGCCTTGGGGGCGGCGAGCCCCTCGCCGCCTGCGACCTGCTCGAACAGGCCGAGCGCCGCCGCCTTGTCCTCCGCCACGCCATCGCCCAGCGCGAGCAATGTGGCGTAATTATACATCGCCCAGTCCAGCCCGCGCCCCGCGGCGATGCGGTAGCATTCCGCGGCCCGCCCCTTGTCGACCGGCGTTCCCCAGCCAAGGTCGTAGCAGCGCCCGACCATGTTGAGCGCCATCAGGTGATGCTGCGCCGCCGCGCGCGTGAACCAGCCGAGCGCCGCCCGTTCGTCGCGCGCTACGCCGTCGCCGTCGAGCAGCAGCTGACCGTAGAGCGCCATCGCCTCCGTCTCGCCGGCATCGGCGAGCGATCGCAAAAATGCCGCGCGCTCCTCGGGAGGTTCCGAGAGGCGCGCGGCGAGGTATTCAGGCGTCGGGGAGGGGACGCTTGAAACCGGGGACGTCAGAAGCCGACCTTCACCGTGCCAAACACGGTGCGCCCTGCCGCGATCGTCGCGTAATGCGAGGCATAGGCCTGAGTGAAATAGGCCTTGTCGGTCAGGTTCTGCGCGTTGACGCTGAGCGTGATGTGCGGCGCGACGTCGTAGCTGGCGCGCGCGTCGAAGCGGACATAGCCGGGCACCTCGCGGTACAGCACTACCGTCGCCGGGTTCACCGTCACCACCCCGGCGGCGTTCTGCGTCGCGGTGCGGTTGTCGGCATAGCCGCCATATTGCCGGTCGTTGTAGATCACGCTGCCGCCGATCTGGAAGCGCTTGTACAGCGTGACGTTGGTGGTCGCGGTGAAGCTGTTCTTCACCGTCGAGGGCACCTGCTTGCCGGTGTTGACCGACGTGACGTACACCACCTGCGCCGCGCGTGCGCCGACCGCGGGCGCGGTCAGCGCCGAGTTGCCGCCGTCGGTCACCACCGGGTCGAGATGGGTGTAGCCGCCGAACACCGTCCAGCCCGGCAGGATCGTCCCGCTCGCGGTCAGCTCGACGCCGCGGATGCGGGTACGGCCCAGGAACGCCACGGTATTGGCATCGATCGTCACCCGCGCGTTCTGGATGTCGGTCTGGAACACCGCCGCCGCCAGCGCCAGCTGCTCGTGGAACAGGCTGCCCTTCGCACCGACCTCATAGGTCTTGGTCTTCTGCACCTTGAGCTGGTCGAGGTTGCCGGCGACGGTGGTCGGCGAGGTCGGCAGCGCATTGTCCTCGCGGCCCTCGCCGAGCAGGCTGTTGGGCGGCGTCGCGGCGGTCGCGTAGCTCGCATAGACGCTGGTCTCGCGCGTCGGCTTGAGGACGAGGCCGACCTGATAGTTGAACAATCGGTCGGTGCGCGACAGCTTGTATGCCGCCGTCCCCGCCGGCTGCGCCGCCGTCCCGGTCGCCACTGCCGGCGTGATCGTCGACTTGAAGCGGTCGTAGCGGGCACCCAGGTTCAGGATCGCCCAGGGCAGCAGCGTGATCGAGTCGAAGCCATAGACCGACTCGGTATCGGCATCGTTCTGCGTCTCGCTCGCCAGCGATCCCTTGACGATCGGGGTGGGCACGTTGGACGTGTCGCTGGTGTAGTTGACGTAAAAATCGTTGGGATTGGGGTTGAACAGGCTGGTGCAGTAATAGCGCGACACGGTGAAGGTGTCGCAGCGCGGGCTGATCGTCGCACCGGTGGCCAGCACATAGGCCCCGCGGCGGTCCTTCTCGAACGAGAACTCGGTGCCGACCGCGAAGCTGTGCTTGATGCTGCCGGTGGTGAAGGTGCCGGCAAGGTCGGTCTGGTCGATCAGGCTGACGTCGTAGCTGTAGCGGGTGTTGGCCCGCCGCCAGACATAGCCGCCACCGACCTGCTCGACGCCGCCGTCGACACGGTTGACCGTGCCGGGCGCGATCGTCGGGATGCCGTACACATCGCCGTTGGAGTCGTCGGGCAGCAGGTAGATGTAGTTCTGGCTGTCGCGATTGTAGCGCGCGGTGTTGCGCAGGGTGACGCCGCCGAAATCATGCTCGACGCGCACCGTCGCCTGGTTGGTGTTGGTGTTGCGGAAATCGCGATCGGTCAGGCCGTAGAAGGTGGTGCGCGCGACCGTGCCGGTCTGGCCGTTCAGCGTCGTGAAGGTGCCGAGCGCCGGCTGCGACAGCACGTTGCCGGTGGTCGGCGCGTTGCACAGGGTCGCCGAACAGACATAGCGGTAGGGCAGCCCGCTGTCGGGCAGCTCATGGCTGGTCAGGTGATAGAAGGCGAAGGTCAGCCGCGTCGGTGTGCCGAGGCCGAGCGTTACCGACGGCGCGACGCCCCAGCGACGCTGGTAGATATAGTCGCGGCCGACGACGTCCTGGTCGTGCCACAGCCCCTCGATCCGGACGGCGACGGTGTCGGTCGCCTTGAGGTTGAGGTCGGCGGTGACGCGCTTGTAGGCGGCGTTGCCGAAGCTGCCGGTGACGTTGCCGAAATCCTGCGCCTGCGGCAGCTTGGAGATGATGTTGATGGTGCCGCCCGCCGAGCCGCGCCCGCCCAGCGTCGAGTCCGAGCCGCGCACGATCTGCACCGAGTCGGTCGCGAACACCTCCCGGTTCTGCGAGGCGAGATCGCGCACGCCGTCGACATAGATGCTACCCTGGCTGTCGAAGCCGCGGATGAACGGGCGGTCGCCGATCGGGTTGCCACCCTCGGCTGCGCCGAAGGTGATGCCGGGAACGGTGCGCAACGCATCCTGCAGGCTGTTGGAGCCGGTCTGCTCGATGACGCTCTTGTCGAGGACGACGATCGACTTGGGGGTGTTGACCATCGGCGCGACCTGCTTGGGGTCGTCGGTGTTGTGAACGCGCTGGCCGGTGACGACGACATCGCGGCGCTCCTGCGGGTCGGCAGCGCCGGCCGCCGGCACCGTGTCGCGGGTCGCGGTCGCGGGATCCTCGGCAAAGGCAGGTGCGGTGGCGAAAGCCCCGACGCAGGACAGCGCCAGGAACGACATGGTGGTGGTCACGAAAACTCTCCTTAGCTAGGGCGTTCGCTATTGAGAGTCGTTCTCACTGTCAACTCTATTGAGACTAATTCTCACTCACATTCGCAAATAGCCAGCTGCGGATCGCGCTGGCGAGGTTGGGCGGCGAGGGCGCGGCGATGCGCAGCACATCGATCTGCGCGACCACGGCGCTGAGCGGCAGGTCATGGTTGGCGGCCGCGGCTTCCAGCGCCGTCCAGAAGACAGGCTCCAGGCTGATCGAGGTCGGGTGCCCGGCGATGGTGATCGAGCGTTTGACCGGGCCGTGGAAGCCGACGGCCGGCGCATCCAGCGCCGTCACCCTGTCGAGACGATCAGCCGCAATGGGCCGTCGAGCACCGGCATGCGGCGAAAATGGCCGAAGCGGCGGTCCCACGACCCGTCGGCGAGATCGCGTCCGAGGTCGGCGACGAACCGATCGACCACCGACGCCGCGACAAAGCTCCAACTGGAACAGGACAGCCGCGCCGCCGGATCGAGCAACCGCTCGGGACGGCCGTAATAGGCTTCGTTGAACCCGTCGCGGCAATCGAAAGGGATCGGGACATCGTCGACCACCGCACCCGGCAACGCGGCGACGATCCGGTCGATGGCCGGGTAGCGGGATGCTTCCACGGCCGTGATCTCCGGTGCATAATCATGCAGCCAGAACCGCCTTAGCGCGTCCGGATCGGCGGTGAGGATCACCACCGGCCCGCGCGTCACCCGGCGCAGCTCGGCCAAGCCCTGTTCGAGGTCGCCCCATTGGTGGACGGTGAAACTGGCCATCCCTGCGTCGAAGCTGTCATCGGCGAACGGCAACGCCTCGGCCATCGCATCGATCGCGGGCGGCAGCGACG
>NZ_CAHJXA010000203.1 GCF_903644135.1 Sphingomonas bacterium
TCTCCTGGCTGATCGGATCGACGAAGCGCACCGCGTCGGTCAGCCCGCCCGCCTTGAGCCGGCTCTCCAGCCCCGCAGCCGCCTCGGCCAGCGGCGGATCGACCCGCTCATAGCCATGCCGCCGCGCCGCCTCCAGCACCCGCGCCTCCAGCGCCGCCGCCGCATCGGCATGGGGCGGCAGCGCGTCACGGAAGCCTTCGGGGAGGAGTGCGGTCACGCCCAAGCGCCTAGCGCGATCAGAAGCTCAAGCCCATCGCCGTCTTCACGCCCGGCAGCGCCTTGACGGTGGCGAGCAGTTCGGTGGTGACCGGCTCGTCGATCGACAACAGCAGCACCGCCTCGCCGGCAGCCTGGCGGCGGCCGAGATGGAAGGTGCCGATATTGACCCCCGCCTCACCCAGCGCGGTGCCGAGGCGGCCGATGAAGCCCGGCGCGTCCTCGTTGACGACGTACAGCATCGGTCCGGCGAGATCGGCCTCGACCTTGATCCCGAACAGCTCGACCAGCCGGCCGGCATCGCCGAACAGCGTGCCGACCACCGACCGCTCGCCGTCGGCAGTCTTCACCGCGACGCGCAGCAGCGTATGATAATCGCCCTCCCGCTCGGTCCTGATCTCGCGCACCTCGATGCCGCGGTCGCGCGCCAGGAGCGGCGCGTTGACCATGTTGACCGTCGCGGTCTGAGTGCGCAGGAAGCCCGCCAGCACGGCGCTGGTGATCGGCTTGGGATTGAGCTCCGCCGCCGCGCCTTCGGTATGGATCGACACACGGGTGACCGCGCCGGTGGTGAGCTGGCCGACCATGCCGCCCAGCTTCTCGGCAAGCGCCATGTACGGCTTGAGCTTTGGAGCCTCCTCCGCCGACAGCGACGGCATGTTGAGCGCGTTGGTGATGCCGCCCGCCATCAGGAAGTCGGCCATCTGCTCGGCGACCTGGATGGCGACGTTGACCTGCGCCTCGGTCGTCGACGCGCCCAGATGGGGGGTGGAGATGAAGCCCGGCGTACCGAACAGCGGGCTCTGCTTGGCAGGCTCCTCGACGAACACGTCGAGCGCCGCGCCGGCGATGTGGCCGCTGTCGAGCCCCGCCTTGAGCGCCGCCTCGTCGATCAGGCCGCCGCGCGCGCAGTTGACGATGCGCACGCCCTTCTTGGTCCTGGCGAGGTTCTCCGCCGACAGGATGTTGCGCGTCTGGTCGGTCAGCGGCGTGTGCAGCGTGATGAAGTCGGCGCGCGCCAGCAGCGTGTCGAGGTCGACCTTCTCCACCCCGATCTCGATCGCGCGCTCAGGGGTCAGGAACGGGTCGTAGGCGATCACCTTCATCTTCAGCCCGCGGGCGCGGTCGGCGACGATGCTGCCGATGTTGCCGGCGCCGATCAGGCCGAGTGTCTTGGCGGTCATCTCGACCCCCATGAAGCGGTTCTTCTCCCACTTGCCCGCCTGGGTCGACCGGTCCGCCTCGGGCAGGTCGCGGGCGAGGGCGAACATAAGGGCGATGGCGTGCTCGGCGGTGGTGATCGAGTTGCCGAACGGGGTGTTCATCACCACCACGCCCTTGGCGGAGGCGGCGGGGATGTCGACATTGTCGACGCCGATGCCGGCGCGGCCGACGACCTTCAGGTTGGTCGCGTGCTCGAGGATGGCGGCGGTGACCTTGGTCGAGGAGCGGATGGCGAGGCCGTCGTAACCGCCGATGACCGCCTTGAGTTCGTCCGGCGTCTTGCCGGTGATCTCGTCGACCTCGACGCCGCGCTCGCGAAAGATCTGCGCGGCGCGGGGGTCCATTTTGTCGGAAATCAGTACCTTGGGCATGAGAAGTTCCTTGATTACCGTCATCCCCGCGAAGGCGGGGGCCCAGCTCCTGCGGAGCGGCTTGCGGAACGGCTGGGAGATGGGTTCCCGCTTTCGCGGGGATGACGGTTAAGAGGCTTTGGCGGTCGCGTAGGCCCAGTCGAGCCATGGCCCGAGCGCCTCGATATCGGCGGTGTCGACCGTCGCCCCGCACCAGATGCGCAGCCCCGGCGGGGCGTCGCGATAGCCGGCGATGTCGAACGCGGCACCTTCCGCCTCCAGCAGGCCGGACAGCCGCTTGATGAACGCCTCGTCGGCACCCTCGACAGTGAGGCAGACACTGGTCTTCGACCGGCTCGTCGAATCGGCTGCCAGATGCCCGAGCCAGTCGCGGGTCTCGACGATCGCATCGAGCGCGGCGGCGTTGGCGTCCGAGCGCTCGATCAGGCCGCCCTCGCCCAGCGACTTCGCCCATTCGAGCGACCAGATCGCGTCCTCCACCGCCAGCATCGAAGGGGTGTTGATCGTTTCGCCCTTGAACACGCCCTCGGCCAGCTTGCCCTTCGACACCAGGCGGAACACCTTGGGAAGTGGCCAAGCGGGCGTATAGCTTTCCAGCCGCTCGACGCCCCGCGGGCCGAGGATCAGCACGCCGTGCGCACCTTCGCCGCCCAGCACCTTCTGCCACGAGAAGGTCGCGACATCGATCTTCGCCCAGTCGATATCATAGGCGAACACCCCCGAGGTCGCGTCGGCGAAGCTCAAACCCTCGCGGTCGGCGGCGATCCAGTCGGCGTTCGGCACGCGCACGCCGCTGGTGGTGCCGTTCCAGGTGAACAGCACATCGCTCGCCCAGTCGACCTGAGTCAGGTCGGGCAGGCGGCCATAGTCGGCGCGGATCACGGTCGGCTCGATCTTGAGCTGCTTGACCGCGTCGGTCACCCAGCCCTCGCCGAAGCTCTCCCACGCCAGCGTCGTCACCGGCCGCGCGCCCAGCATGGTCCACATCGCCATCTCGAACGCGCCGGTGTCGCTGCCGGGAACGATGCCGATGCGATGGCTGTCGGGCAGCCCCAGCACCTCGCGCATCAGGTCGATCGCGTATTGCAGCCGCTGCTTGCCAATCTTGGAGCGATGCGAGCGGCCGAGGCTGGCGGTGGCGAGCTTCTCCGCCGACCAGCCGGGCGGCTTGGCGCAGGGACCCGAGGAGAAGAAGGGGCGCGCCGGCTTGGACGCGGGTCTAGTCACGGCGGCCCCAACGGCCGCGAGGGTATCAGTCATGTAACTCTCCTTGCAGAGAGCACGCGCGGCGTTGGGACCGCGTGGCCCGTCAATCGCCCTAGAGAGGTCGGGCGCGACGGGCAACCGCCTTATCGCACCACTGTCATGCCGGCCTTGTGTCGGCATCCAGGGTTACGCACACCACACCGATGGGTTGGTGGGGCTCTGGATGCCGGTACAGGCCCGGCATGACGACGGCGGCGATGCTGGCGATCGCGCTTGCCGGCTGCGGCCGATCGCCGCCGGCGACGATCACGCCGCGCTCGATCGCCGCCCCGGCGGAACGCGAGACGCAGGCCTGCTTCGCCGACCTCGCGGCGATGGGCGTCCGCTTCTCGCCGATGGTCGACCATGATTTTGGCAAGGGCTGCAGCTGGGTCGGCGCGGTGCAGCTGGTCGATATCGGCGTGCCGGTCACCAACCTCACCGCGATCCGCTGCGGCGAGGCACGCGCCTTTGCCGGCTGGGTGCGGGGCGCGGTCGCACCGGCGGCGTTCCAGATGCTAGGCAGCGAGCTGGCGCGGGTCGAGGGGATGGGCAGCTATGCCTGCCGCAACGTCGTTGGCTCAGCCGGCAACACCAACCGCCGCTCGGGCCACGCCATCGCCAACGCGATCGACATTGGCGGCTTCGTCCTCAAGGACGGGCGGCGGGTGACGATCCTTCACGACTGGACCTCGCCCGACCCGGCGGTGCAGCGCTTCCTCGCCGCCATCCACGCCTCCGCCTGCAAGCGCTTCGGCACAGTGCTGTCGCCCGCTTATAATGCCGCTCATGCCAATCACTTCCACCTCGAAGACGATCGGGCCGGGCTGTGCCGCTAGCCTTGCGCGCCCCACCCGTCGCCAGTAACCCCGGTTGATGACCGATACCCGCGTACCCAGCCGCGTCTTTCCGCGCGCCCGCCAGGATGCTCAGTCCGCGAAGGACGCCGTCTCCACCCCGCAGACACAGAACCCGGCCTATCGCCTCGCCTTCCAAGACATGGACTTCCTGCTGCGCGAGGATTTGCGCCCGGTCCGTTTCCAGCTGGAATTGTTGAAGCCGCAGCTGCTACTCGCCGAGGCTAACATCGCCTCGACCTTCGTCATGTATGGCTCGGCGCGCATCCCCGAACCGGCCAAGGCGCAGGCGATTCTCGACCTCGCCACCGACGACAAGGGCCGCGCGATCGCGCAGAAGCTGGTCGAGAAGAGCCGTTATTACGATGTCGCGCGCGAGCTTGCCCGTACCGTCTCGCAACTGCCGCTCGACGAAAGCGGCAAGCGCCAGTTCGTGGTCTGCTCGGGCGGCGGTCCGTCGATCATGGAGGCCGCCAACCGCGGCGCACAGGACGTCGGCGCAGAGTCGATCGGGCTCAACATCGTCCTGCCGCACGAACAGGCACCCAATCCCTATGTCACCCCGGCGCTGAGCTTCCAGTTCCATTATTTCGCGCTGCGCAAGATGCACTTTCTGCTTCACGCGCGCGCGCTGGCGGCGTTTCCGGGCGGGTTCGGCACATTCGACGAGCTGTTCGAGTTGCTGACGCTGATCCAGACCGGCAAGATCGCGCCGATCCCGGTGCTGCTGGTCGGGCGCTCCTTTTGGGAGCGGGTGGTGAACTTCGACGCGCTGGTCGAGGAAGGCGTGGTGTCCGAGAAGGACCTCGGCATCTTCACCTATGTCGAGACGGCGGCGGAGGCATGGGAGGCGGTGCAGCGCTTCTACCAGGAGCGCGCCGCGCAGGAGCCCTCGCCGCCTGCTTAAGGTGCAGGAGCCACGGCGTCAGACCCAAAGGCCGACACGGGACCAATCCCGTGTCGTCGGACGGGTCGGCGATGCCGCCCGCCAGCCGGACCTGCGCGTCTCCCGCGCAGCGTGGCTGCGCTGGTGCGCGCTGCGGCTTACTGCTTGGCCTTCGCGCCCTGCTTGGTGGCTTCGGGATCGATCGACGGCGCGCCCGACGCGGGCGAGCCGGTATTGGAGATGGTGGCGGTCGGCGCGCGGCGGTCGGTGGCGACGGCGCTGACCGCGCTGGTCGCACCGGGAGCGCCCGACACGCCCTTGGGCGCGGTGCCGCCGG
>NZ_CAHJXA010000204.1 GCF_903644135.1 Sphingomonas bacterium
CGCCCAGCGCGATCGCGCCGGACGAGACCACCGCCACCTGTTGCCCGGCGCGCGCCCGCTCGGCGATGTCGGCCACCAGCCCCGCCAGCCACTCTCGCCGCACGCCGCCATCCGGCGCGACGAGCAACGCCGAGCCGACCTTGACGATCAGGCGAGGGCAGGTGGTGGCGGGGAAGATCATCGCCGCTCCAGTAGCGCCGAACCCCCGCCGATCAATCGCGCGCGAAGATCTCGGCATGGGGGATGGTGAGCGAAAGCGAGGGGATCACGATGCCGCTGGTGCCCGAGAACATGTGGTCGAGCCAGCCGATGCCGGGTTGTCGCTCGACAGTGCGGCACATCTCGTTGATCGGATCGACAAAGGCGATCGTGCGGATGCTGGCGATCCGCTTATATTCCTCCAGCTTGCTCCCCTGGTCGAGCGTCGTCGTGCTTGGCGACAGCACCTCGATGACGACGCGAGGATCGCTGAGGGTGCAATGATCGACAAGGTCTGCGCGAGGAGGCTGGTCGCAATAGATTGAGACATCGGGATAGCGGATTTCGGTTTCGCTAACCTGCACCGCCATGTCGGCATTATAGGGCCGGCAGCCGGTGCCGCGCAGGCGTTGGCGTAACCAGGAATGAATGTTGCCCTGAACCCATGCATGCGGTTCGGTGCCACCCGTCATCATCACGATGACCCCGTCCTCCAGCTCAAATTTCTTGTCGGTGCCGAAATTCATCGCCAGGAACTCGTCGGCGGTGATCTTGCGATAGGCTGGGTCGGCTCGCATTCCGGCATGATAGTCGATTGCGTTACCGAATCAAACCGGTGACCACTCGACCGCATCCTCCTCGCCATCATCGTCCACCGGCGTCTCGGCCGCGGGGATCGCCTCCAGCAGCCGGTCGAGCGCCCAGTCGGTGCCGACGCCGCTCGCGCCCGAGATCGGGATGACGTCCGCCCCGCTCGCCTCCGCCAGCTCGCCGACCAACGCCTCGATCAGCTCGTCATCCAACGTGTCGATCTTGTTGAGCGCGACCACCACCGGCTTGTCGGTCAGCCCGGCTCCATAGTTCTCCAACTCGTCGCGGACGATGCGATAGCTCTCGGCCACGTCATCGTCCTGTGCATCGACAAGGTGAAGCAGCACCCGGCAGCGCTCGATATGGCCCAGGAAACGATCGCCGATGCCCGCACCCTCGGCGGCCCCTTCGATCAGGCCGGGGATATCGGCGACGACGAACTCGCGGCCCTTGTGGCGGACGACGCCGAGCTGTGGGCGGGTGGTGGTGAAGGCGTATTCGCCGACCTTGGCCTGGGCGTTGGTGACGGCGTTGATGAAGGTCGACTTGCCGGCATTGGGCAGGCCGACCAGCCCCGCATCGGCAAGCAGCTTCAGCCGCAGCCACACCCAGGCCTCCGCGTTGGGCCAGCCCTCGCCATGCTGGCGCGGCGCGCGGTTGGTCGAGGTCTTGTAGCTGGCGTTGCCGCGCCCGCCGTCGCCGCCGCGCAGGAAGACCTCGCGCTGGCCGACGCGGGTGAAGTCCAGCAGCACCTCTTCCTTGTCGTCGCTCAGCACCTGCGTGCCGAGCGGCACCTTGACGATCAGGTCGTCGCCGCCGCCGCCCGTGCGGTTGCTGCCGGAACCGCCCTGGCCGCGCGGCGCACGGAAATGCTGGGTGTAGCGGAAGTCGATCAGCGTGTTGAGGCCGGCCACCGCCTCGAACACCACGTCGCCGCCCTTGCCGCCATTGCCGCCGTCAGGGCCGCCATATTCGATGAACTTCTCCCGCCGGAAGCTGACCGCGCCGGGGCCGCCGGCACCGGAGCGGCAGAAGATCTTGGCTTGGTCGAGAAAGTGCATGGCGCGCCGTATCGATTTAGCATGGCTAAATCGAGGCTCGACGGCGAGCCCGGCCGACCTCGCGCAAGCGAGGATCGACGACGCGGCTTCGCCGCGTAGTTTGTTCTGCCGTACTGAAGTTTCTTAAGCCGCCAGCGGCAACGCCCGCGCGCCCAGCTCCAGCGCATAGCGTACCGCCGCCACCGGCCCGCCCCGGGCCTGGCAAGGATAATCGGCCACCGTCCCCGTCATCACAAAGCCCAGCTTGCCCAGCACCCGCCCCGACGCTGGGTTGTCGGCGTAATGGCCACCCAGCACCCGGCGGATACCGAGCGCATCGTGGGCATGGCCCAGCACCGCCCGTGCCGCCTCCGTCGCATAGCCGCGGCCCCAAGCGTCAGGGGTTAGCCAGTAACCGATCTCCGCCTCACCATCGGTGTCGTGCAGGCCGACCCCGCCGACCAGCCGCGGTGCCTCGCCATCATGCGCGAACACCAGGCAGGTCGGCCGGTCCACCCGCGCCGGCAGCGCCAGGAACGCCTCCGCATCCGCCAACGCATAGGGTGATGGGACGCGCGAGGTCATCCGCGCCACCGCCTCATACCCGATCGCCGCGGTCAGCGCCGCAGCATCCTCCGGCCAGCCCGGCCTCAGCGTCAGTCTTTGCGTCCGTGCGAACATGCCGCTCTCCACCAAAACGCCGCTGCCACGCCCGAATGACGCGGCAACGACAGGGTTGAGGGGAGCAAGAAAAAAGGGAGCCGGGGTGACCCGCCTCCCTGTGGTTCCGTCCGGTTACCCGATGTTACTCGGCGGCTTGCGCCAGCTGGATCGAACAGAATTTGCGGCCCAGCTTGCCCTCGTGGAACGCCACGCGGCCGTCGGTCAGCGCGAACAGGGTATGATCCTTGCCCATGCCGACGTTCGCGCCCGGGTAGAACTTGGTGCCGCGCTGACGCACGAGGATGTTGCCGGCGATGGCCTCCTGGCCGCCGAACTTCTTCACGCCGAGACGACGGCCGGCCGAATCGCGACCGTTGCGCGACGAACCGCCTGCTTTCTTATGTGCCATGGCTCTCTAGCTCCTTGCGCTCGCGTGGCTCAGCCGACCGACACGATCTTGAGGATCGTGTGGTTCTGGCGATGGCCGTTGCGGCGGCGATAATTGTGACGGCGGCGCTTCTTGAAGACGATGACCTTGTCCGCCTTTTGCTGGGCAACGATCTCTGCGGCGACGGTCAGGCCCTCCACCGACTTCAGCTCCGAGCCCTCGCCGGCGAGCAGCACGTCGCTCAGGCTGATCGACGCTCCTGCGTCGCCGTCGATCTTCTCGACGACGATCTTGTCTCCAGCGGCGACGCGATACTGCTTGCCGCCCGTGCGCACTACTGCGAACATGGCTCTGGTCACTTCCCGATAGCTTTGCGCCCGCGCAGGCCAGCCTGGCGGGGTGAGGGGCAGCAGCTAGGCGACAGGGCAAATCTTGTCAACCGGCAGGTGCCGCCTGCAGCTCGGTCAATGCCGATGGACGTTCTTCAACGCATAGCGGCCATCGGCGAAGTCATGGAACAGGCCGGAAATGGCCGGGTGCTCGATCGGCTCGTCGCTATCGTCGGGCAGCAGGTTCTGCTGGCTGACATAGGCGACATAGCTCGATTCGGTATTCTCCGCGAGGAGGTGGTAGAAGGGCTGGTCCTTGCGCGGCCGGATCGCCTCCGGGATCGCTTCGTACCATTCGTCGGAGTTGGCGAAGACCGGGTCCACATCGAAGACGACCCCGCGAAAGTCAAAGACCCGGTGCCGGACGACATCGCCGATCGAATAGGTGGCATGGGCGACGGCGGGGAGTTCGATACGGCCAGAGCCACTGGACGGGCGGCCGACGGGATCATGACGGGGCATGATGGTAATCTAGGGGTTCGCGCGCGCGGCACAAGCGGGCACAGACGCCTTGCCCTCACCAGGCGACTGCGATAGACGCGCCGCCTCCAACGATCGGTCCATGCCCGGCATGGGACGTTCCCTCGCGGAGAGGTGCCAGAGTGGTCGATTGGGACGGTCTCGAAAACCGTTGTGCCCTCGCGGGTTCCGTGGGTTCGAATCCCACCCTCTCCGCCATTTAGTCTGACCATTGTTGATCTAATTTGTACGTGAGATCGCCTCAGTTCTGCGCGATTTCGCGCATTCCGCGGTGCGAGGAGAGCGACTGCGCTGCGACCAACGCCTATCTCAGGCTGTCATTTTCCGCTTTAGATTGTGGCAGGACCGCTTTGCTTAAGGCAGACCGAGAGAGATGCTCCGGCACCAGCCCCGGCCGCAGCATAAGCTTGTGGTGCTCAATCTCGGCCCATCGCCAAGGTGCTGCACGGTTCGCTCAAGCCATGCCCCGGCAACGCGCGCGCCGATGAAGAGCGTCAACTCACCAAGATCCGCTAGTCACTCAACGCCTTCGATTGGATTACCCGATCATCGTCGTTGCCGAGGGTGGGCATGGTCAAACCAACATTGCAGCGCCTTGTCTACGCTGCTTGCCAACGCCGAGCGCCAGGATACCGGCCGGCACGCCAACAACGGGGTAGATGCAGCCACCTGCCGTTTCGACGACGAGAGCAGGCGATGCTGCAGTTCAGGCGGACGAGAAGCTTATGGAAGTTCGCCTGGGTCCACTCCGACGTCCTCAACCAGCTCGACCTCGAACGTCACTTCGTCAACCGCCAGACCTACAAAGAACGTCGCTCCGCCGCCCTGTCGAAGTGGCAAGTTCTCGCGAGTTAAGCCTCACGCCCAAAGCTCGACCTACATCATGTGAAGACCGGTTGGCATTGGACCGACAGCACCGTAGTGCTGCATTAACTACAGCTTTTACGCTTGAGAACGCCACTCCGACACCTTTCGAAACGGCTAAGCCGTGGGCCCTTGTTGTACTTTCGCGACGTTACCTACACCCAGGCTGTCACCGCTTCGTCGATCGTGACCGCTCCCCTGCGCTGGTCGAGGACACCCTGCGCGCGCATGTCGCCGGCGTTGATGCTCGCGTACATCTCTTCCAGTATCCCAGCATAAACGGAACCGAACCCGGCCTGCGCGAGGGCATTGCGCCAGCCTTCTCGCGGAACGACGACTGGCTGCACATCGCGTCCGAGCGCGCGAGCAAACGCCTCGGCGACGTCGCGGACGCTGTAGCGCTGCGGACCTTCCAGTTCCAACACGCGGGGCGGTGTGGATCGGCGTGCAAAAGGGACCCCCTTGGCGGGGTGATCGGCGTCCAACAGGGACCCCTCATTTCGATGGTTT
>NZ_CAHJXA010000205.1 GCF_903644135.1 Sphingomonas bacterium
CGCGCAGACCCCGGTCGGCGACCCCGCCAGCCTGCTGCGCCGCCGCCCCGACATCCGTGCCGCCGAGCGCCAGCTCGCCGCCGCCAACGAGAATGTCGGTGCCAGCATCGCGCAGTATTTTCCGACGGTGAACCTCTATGGCACCATCGGCTACGGCTCGACCAAGGTGTCCAACCTGTTCAGCGGTGCCAACCTCCTCAAGCTGGTCGCGCCGGTGCTGTCGTGGAACTTCCTGAGCTTCCCTCAGGTGAAGGCGCAGGTCGAGGAGACGCGCGGCCGCTTCGACCAAGCGCGCGCGGCGTATCGATCGACGGTGCTGTCGGCGCTGCTCGACGCGGAGAACTCCCTCTCGCGCTTTGGCCACCAGCGCGACAATGTGGCCAGCCTCGCCGACGCCAACGCCTCGGCGGCGCGCGCGGCGCTGATCGCCGACACCCGCTATCATGGCGGCACGATTAGCCTGATCGACGCGCTCGACACCGAGCGCCAGCGCATCCAGGCGCAGACCAGCCTGGCGCAGGCGCAGGCGACGCTCACCACCGACTGGATCGCGTTGCAGAGCAGCCTGGGCCTCGGCTGGGCCCCGATGAAGCAGCCCGGTTCGGGTTAGAGACTCGGTTGAGACATCATTACGCCTCGTCATTGGCAAGCCGAGTCCTCTGGCACTGCACTGAATGTATCGCTGCTCGCCCGAGTAGAGCGCCAGCCCAACCGGGAACAGGTCGATCTCCACCCAGACGATCTCGCCGGATGCGAGCTTCTCGACGCGGTCGAAGCTGTGGACCGGGATCGTGTCAGTCGATAGCGCGGCGTCGAGGTGGCGCATCGACACGGACAGGCGGCCGTTCGACCCCTTGTATTTGAGGATCGCCGCGCCGTCGCGCGTCATCTGCTGCACCTTCGGACTGGGGGTCGGCGATGTTGGATTAATCGAGCTACTCGCCGTCCGCGTTCAGCTTCTGTCGAACGTCGTGAGTTCAACTGTGAGCCGCCTTCAATTCGTAAAGACCGCTCAGCGCTGCCCCAGCAGGAGGCCGCCCTGTTCGACCGACGTTTCCCACAGTGTGTCGAAGCTGCGCCAGGCGGCGGCGGCGGCCGGACCGCGTAGCGGGCGGATGCGCGTGTTCTGGAAGACGGTGACCCGCATCGCCGCATCGACGCGTTGGCAGACGAACGTCTGCACCGCATCGCCGGTCAGCTCCTTGGGGCCGCCATCGGGGCGCACCGCGCCGCCGGTTGCGAAGACGACGAAGCTGTCGCCGCCGAGCGCCCGCATCCCGGTGATGTCGATGTGCAGCTTCGTCCCCTTCAGGTGAGTATCGAACGCCGGCTGGTGGAAGGCCGCGATCGCGTCGGCACCGTCGAGCACCGATCCGTCAAACGCGACATAGTGCGTATCGGGCGTCATGTTCGCGGCGAAGGCGGCCGCATCGCCAGCGTCCCAGCCGGCTGCGATCTCCCGCATCAACTGCCGCAACTCGGCAGTCGCTCCTTCGCCCACGTCATCGGCCACGATCGCTTCTCCAGCAATGGAATGTGTGCCGCGGTCGGCCCACAGGGTCAAAGGAGTTTCAAACCCTGGCGGCGCGCCGCCTGAACCGTCATCCTTAGGTAGCGATCAGTGCGGCAAACCACCGGGTAGCCACCGACCGGGCAGTTCATCCCGATCACTCCGGCACACAAGCCGCAGCAACTGGTTCTGTGACACGATCCTCAGCCGCGCATAGGCACGCTTGCGATAGGTCAGGACGGTGTTGAGGCTGATGCCGAGTTCGAGGCCGATGCCCTCGGAGGTGACCCCCAGCGCGATGAGCGCGCAGACCTCCCGCTCGCGCGCGGTGAGTTCCGGTGCGACCTTGCGCAGCCGCCGCTCGAAGTCGACCGCGGTTTCGGGTGCCTCGTCGCTCAGCGCGTGCCGGCGCAGCAGCGGGATCAACAGGCCGAGCGACCCGACGATCACATCCTTTTCCCGATCGGAAAACGCCTGTTCCCGATAGAAATTGATGCGGATCGCGCCGTCGGCCCGCGTCTCGCAAACCGACAGCCGCGTGGCGAGGTCGACCGACGTGTAGCATTGATACCGGTAATCCGAATCGTCGATCTCGCGCGCGTTCATCTCATAGATGCGCAAGGCCGGACCATCCGCCGCTCCCGTGGCGTTCATCGGATCCATGCCCCAATACCGCTCGATATACCGCTGACCCAGTCGATGGGCGATCCGCGATGAGCCAATATTCTCGGCCAGTACCAGCGTCCTGCTGTCGGTGCGACCGACCGCGAACGCACTCATGTGCATGCAGCCCAGCGTTTCATGTGCCAGCCGGAACAGCGCAGGCGAAAACGCCTCGACGCCGACCTGTTCGATCAGCGGGGCGACGTTGCTGTTGAACAGCGTCGACGTCGCGTGAGGGGTCCGCAGCTCGTGCATGTCCATGGCGATCTCTCTCCGGCCGGCCCGCCGGCCCGCGGTCGATAATGCACGCTGCCCCGACAGGTCCTTGTATTTCGGCGAGCATAGATCGGCGCGGGAAGCGGCGCAATCATCGGGCGTCAGGGCGCGATCACCGCCGGAAGTGACGCTCCAGCGGTACCCAGCAATCCGGATAGCGTTCGTCGAGCAGTTCCAGCCCGCTCGCATAGCCGGTAGGATTGAGCATGAAGCGGCTCTCGAACATGAAGGCGAGCGTACCGCTTAACTTCTCGGGAACCAGCTCGCGCGCCGACGCCCTGTCGAACGACTCGACATCGGGGCCGTGCGGCAGCATCGAGTTGTGGAGGCTCATCGCGCCGGGCACGAAGCCGGTCGGCTTCGCGTCGTAGACACCGTACACCAGCCCCATGAACTCGCTCATCAAGTTAACGTGATACCAGGGCGGCCGGAAGGTGTTCTCCGTCACCAGCCAGCGTTCGGGAAAGATCACGAAGTCCATGTTGGCGGTGCCGGGCGTGTCGGACAGCGAGGTTAGCACGGTGTAGATCGACGGATCGGGATGATCGTAGAGCAGCGCGCCGACCGGGCAGAAGCGGCGCAGGTCGTACTTCACCGGTGCGAGATTTCCGTGCCAGGCGACGACGTCGAGCGGCGAGTGGTCGATCTCGGCGACGTGAAGGCGGCCGAACGCCTTGAAGTATAATTGCGACGGCGCGTCGATATCCTCGAACGCGGCGACCGGGGCCAGGAAGTCGCGTTCATTGGCGAGCGCGTTGGCACCGATCGGGCCGCGCTCGGGCAGGGTCAGGCTGGCACCGTAATTCTCGCAGACATAGCCGCGCGCGGTGTCGCCTTGCAGGTCGACCTTGAACTTCAGTCCGCGCGGGATGATCGCGATGTCGCCTAGGCCGACCTGCAGCCGGCCGCATTCGGTGAAGAGGTCGAGCGCGCCATGCTGCGGCACGATCAGCATCTCGCCATCGGCGTTGCTGAAATACCGGTTCCCCATCGACCGGTTGGCGACATAGACGTGCGCCGCCATACCGATATGCGTCGCCGCGTCGCCGCAAGTGGCGATGGTGCGCAGCGCCGACAGGAAGTCGCACGGCTCCTGCGGAACGTCGATCGGTCGCCAGCGCAGCTGGCTGAGCGGGATATCGCTTTCGTCGCGGCACGGTGCCGTCCGGATCAGGCCGGCGTCGATCGTCCTGAAGCCCCGGGTGTGCGACACCGACGGGCGGATGCGGTAGAACCAGCTGCGCCGGTTCTGGCCGCGCGGCGCGGTGAAGGCGGTGCCGGAGAATTGCTCGGCATACAGGCCGAGCGGCGCGCGCTGCGGCGAGTTGCGGCCGATCGGCAGCGCGCCCTCCACCGCCTCGGTCGAGAAGCTGTTGCCGAAGCCGGGCATATAGGCAAGGCCGCCGTCCTGCGGTGACAGCACGGCTTCGTTGATGAGCGGCTGTGAGGTCATCGGTTCCGTTCCCGCACGCGAGTGAAACTCGGAGTTACCGCATCCGGCCAGGAGCGGCCTGTCGCCAGTGGTTGGGACCGCCGGGCGGTTGTCAAACCAGGAAACGGCCGCCGTCGACCGGCACGCGGATGCCGGTGCTGGCGCGCAGCAGCGTCACGCACGCCATCACCGCGTCGGCGACGTCCTCGGGCTCGACCACCTTCTTTAGCGGGGTGCCGGCGGCGATCTTCTCCAGCGCCTCGCGCCCGCGGCCGGCGACGAAGTCGGTCGCAACCGCCCCCGGCGACACGCACAGCACCCGGATCGCCGGCCCCAAGGCTCTCGCGAGCGACAGCGTCATCGTGTCGAGCGCCGCCTTCGCCGCGCAATAGGCGACGCTGCTGCCCGACCCAGTAAATCCCGAGATCGACGAGATGTTCACGACGACGCCGTCGCCGCTCGCCTTGAGCATCGGCGCGAACTCGCGAATCACCGAGAACGGCCCGCGCACGTTGGCGATCAGCACCGACTCGAAGATCTCGTCGGTCAGCGCGTCGAGGTCGGCATCCGCCACCGGCACCGTGAAGCCGCCGGCGTTGACGAGGATGTCAGTGCGGCCATGGCTGCGCTCGACCTGATCGGCGAGGCCACGGATGGCGTCGCGTTCGCCCAGGTCGAGTGCCAGGATGCCGTGGCCGTCACCGGCCAGTCCGTCGGCAACGCCCTGCGCCTTCTCCGCGCCGCGATGATAGCCGACGACCACTCGCGCCCCCGCCCCGGCGAACGCGCGCGCGCAGGCGGCACCGATGCCGCCGCTGCCGCCGGTGACCAGCGCGACCTTACCGGCGAGGCTCTGCGTGTCGCTCATGCCGTCAGCGCCCCTGGAAGCGCGTCGGGCGCTTTTCCTGGAAGGCAGTCATGCCCTCCTTGTTGTCGTCGGTGCGGATCAGCACCGACTGGCCGAGCCGCTCCAGCAGCCGCCCGGTCTCGGTATCGACGTTCTGACACGCGTTGATGATGTGCTTGGCCATTCCCATCGCCTGCGGCGCCTTGGTCAGCAGCCGGCGCGCATAGGCCAACGCCTCGTCCATCAGCACCTCGGGCGCGCAGACCGAGCCGACCAGCCCGATCCGATAGGCCTCGGCGGCGTCGACCGTCTCGACCGCCATGATCATCTGCTTGAGGCGGCCGATGCCGATCATCTGGATCATCCGCGAGCAGGCGCCCGATGCGGGAA
>NZ_CAHJXA010000206.1 GCF_903644135.1 Sphingomonas bacterium
CGGGCGGAGCGCTCGGCGGTGGCGATGGGCGCGGCCGCCAACCCGCAGGCGATCGCCTATCTCAATCGCCTGTCGGACTTGTTGTTCGTCGCCGCGCGGGCGGTGAACAAAAATGGGGCGGACGACGTTTTGTGGGTTCCCGGCGCGTCGCGTTGATCGTTATCGTCGACGGCGGGGACTGACGCGAGGGGGACCATGGCTACCACGGCGCTGGTGCAGGCTGCACCCCTTCACGGGCGGTTCGCGGCGGTTCGGGCGCTGAGCCTCGCGCTGGCCGCATCGCTGTCGGATGCCGACGCGACGGTCCAGTCGATGCCCGACGCCTCGCCGGCCAAATGGCACTTGGCGCATACGACCTGGTTCTTCGAGACCTTCGTACTGCGCGATCATGTCGGCGGCTATCGGCCTCACGACGAGCGCTGGCCGTTCCTGTTCAACAGCTATTACGAGGCGGAGGGGCGGCGGCACGCGCGCGACCGGCGCGGCATGGTGACGCGGCCAAGCCTCGACGAGGTGCGCGCCTACCGCGCCCATGTCGACGCCGCGCTGGTCGCGGCGATGCCCTCGCTGTCCGCCGCGGCGCTGGCGCTGGTGGAACTTGGCTGTCACCACGAGGAGCAGCATCAGGAGCTGCTGGTCACCGACATCCTGCATCTGTTCGGCGAAAACCCGCTCGAACCCGCCCTGTACGCGCCGCGGCGCAAGCAGCCGGTGGCGATGCCCGGGTCGATCGGGTGGCTGCCGCATGACGGCGGCATCGTCGAGGTCGGCCATGACGGCGGCGGGTTCAGCTTCGACTGCGAGGGGCCGCGCCACCGCGCGCTGCTCGCGCCGCACGCCCTGGCCGACCGCACCGTCACCAATGGCGAGTGGGCGGCGTTCATCGCCGACGGCGGCTATCGCGAGGCGCGGCACTGGCTCGCCGATGGCTGGGCCTGGGTCAAGGCGGAGGCGATCGAAGCCCCGCTCTACTGGCAGCGCGAGGGTGAAGGCTGGACGCGATTCGGGCTCGACGGCCGCCGCGCGATCGACCCAGCCGCGCCGGTGACGCATGTCAGCTTCTTCGAGGCCGACGCCTATGCCAGCTGGGCGGGGGCACGACTGCCGACCGAGTTCGAGTGGGAGGCGGCGGCCGCGCGCCACGATGCGGCGGCCGGCAACTTCATGGACGCCGCCGGCCCGGTCGAGCCGCGCCCCTCACCGGGCGGCCCGGCCTTTTTCGGCGATGTCTGGGAGTGGACCGGCAGCGCCTATCGCCCTTACCCCGGCTTTCGCGCCGCCGAGGGCGCGGTCGGCGAATATAACGGCAAGTTCATGAGCGGCCAGTTCGTGCTGCGCGGCGGCAGCTGCGCGACCCCGCGCGGCCATGTGCGGGCGAGCTACCGCAACTTCTTCTACCCGCACCAGCGCTGGCAGTTCACCGGCGTGCGGCTCGCGAAGGATTGGTAGGTGCTCAAGCCTGAGATCGAGGACGGCCCACTCTGGTCTGAGGAGCCCAGCCTCGCAGACCCGCAATTTCGCGCCGACGTGCTCGCCGGGCTCGACCGCCGGCCGCGCGCGATTCCGGCGCGCTGGTTCTACGACCGGCGCGGGTCGGAGCTGTTCGAGGCGATCACCGATCTGCCGGAATATTACCCGACACGGACCGAGCGGGCGATCCTGGAGCGGGCCTGCCCGGAGGTCGCGACGATCGCCGGCGCTGGACGCGCGGTGATTGAGTTCGGGTCGGGATCGTCGACCAAGACGCCGATCCTGCTTCAGGCCGTTGCACCCAGCGCCTATGTGCCGATCGATATCTCCGGCGCTTTCCTGCGCGAGTCGTCGCGGACGCTGTCGGCGGCGTTCCCCGGCCTGCTGGTGCTGCCGTTCGAGGCGGACTTCATGAAGCCGTTGACCCTGCCGCGCACGGTGGCTGCCGCGTCCAAGCTCGGCTTCTTCCCCGGCTCGACGATCGGCAACATGACGCCGCTGATGGCGACCGACCTGCTACGGGCGATGCGCGCCTCTCTGGGGGAGGGCGCGCTGCTGCTGATTGGCATGGACCGGATCAAGGACGAGGCGACGCTGGTCGCCGCCTATGACGACGCCGCCGGCGTCACCGCGCGCTTCAACCTCAACCTCGCCGAGCGGATCAATCGCGAGCTGGACGGCACGATCCCGATCGATGCGCTGCGCCACGTCGCACGGTGGAACGACGACCGCGCACGGATCGAGATGCATCTCGAAGCGGTGCGCGACCTCGACTTCACCGTCGACGGTCGCCCGTTCGCGATGACGGCGGGGGAGACGATCCACACCGAGAACAGCCACAAATACGATCCCCGCAGCGCGCGCATCCTGCTGCGCGCCGGCGGCTGGACGCCAATCGCCGAGTGGAGCGACCCCGCTGGCCTGTTCGCGCTCTACCTCGCCGAAGCGCAGGCGGAGCGGCCTGCTCCCTAGCTGCCGGGGTGTCGGGCGGTGGCTACCGCGTCCTGCAGCTGCTCCAGCGTCTGCGCGCCGATCATCACCCGGTCGCCGATCACCCAGCTGGGTGTGCCGGTCATGCCCAGTTCGCCCGCCGCCTTCATGTTGGCGGTAATCGCCGCCTCGTCCGCCGGTACGGCGGTGGCGGATGCCGCGACGCCTGTCTGCCTGGCCACTGCGGCGATGGACGCCTTGCTGACCTGTCCCGCCGCATAGAGCGCGTCGTGGAAGGCGGCGAAGCGGCCCTGATGCGCCGCCGCCAGGCTGGCCAGCGCGGCATCGTGGCTGGAGGGCGCAAGGATCGGCAGCTCGCGATAAACGACACGCAGGCCGGGGTCGCTCTTCACCAGCGCCGCCACCGTTGGCAGGCTGGCCCGGCAATAGCCGCAATTATAGTCGTAATATTCCACCAGCGTGACGTCGCCGCGCGGATTGCCGGCCCAGGCGCTGCCGACCGGCGTCTCGATCGCGGCGCGGCCGGCGGCGATCGTCTTGCCGGTCTCGCGGTCGCGCAGCCGCTGCATCGCTTCCGGGATCACGTCGGGATGGGCGAGGAGGTAGGTACGGACGCCGCCGCCGTCGTGCCGATCGATCAGCATCATCGTCGCTGCGCCGGCACTCACGCCGATCGCCGCCGCTGCTGCCCAGGAAAGCCAGCCCCTCACTTGCGGCGATGCTTGTTCCTGGGGTCGACGTCCCAGGCATTCTGCGCGGTCATGGCGATGTCCTGCGCCCGAATCCAGTCGGGGGTGTTGGCGGCGATGCCGGCCATCGCATGGCGAGCGCTGACCGCGGCGCGGCGGCTGTCGCCGATCAGGCCCTGCTGCTCGGCGCTGGCGAGTGCGGCGCGGGCCTGATCGCCCTGCGCCTCATAGGCCGCGCCGAGCTGGAACCAGGCGAACGGGTTGTCGTCGTCGCGCGCCACCGCGCTGCGCAGCACCTTGACCGCCTCCACCAGATTGGCCTTGTCGTCGGTCGCGACCAGCGCGTGACCCAGCGTGGTGGCGATCAGTGGGTTGTTGTTCGACCCCTGGACCGCCGCGCGCAGCGGCGTCAGCGCCTCGCGCGGATGCCCCGCCTCCAGCATGATCTGGCCCTGTACCTCCTGGAAATACGGATCGCGAGGGCGTGCGGCGACCAGCGCCTCCGCCTCGGCCTGCGCCTTCTCCGGATAGCCGCCCTTGTGATAGGCATAGGCGCGGGCGTAATGCGCATAGACCGACTGGTCGGACGGCGGATACGCCGCGAGCGTCTCGTTGACCGGCAGGACATAGCCCGCGAGCTTCGCCTTGACCCGCCGGAACCGCTCGTCGAGCGCCGCATCGGGCCGGTTGTTCCAGGCTGGCGACGCCTGGAGGTCGGCGGTCAGGGTCGCGATCCGCTCCGACGACAGCGGGTGGGTCTGCAGGAACGGATTAATATCCTTGTTGCCATAGCCATAGCGATACTGGTCGTTCTGCAGCTTCTTGAAGAACGCCAACATGCCGCGGCCGGAGATGTCGCCTTGGCGCAGGAACTTGGCTCCTGTGGCATCGGCCACCGACTCGACGTTGCGGGAGAAGGCGAGATATTTGCCGGTCGCCGCCTGCTGCCCCGCCGCCATGATGCCGGCCCCGGCCTCCGCGCTGCCGGCGGCCATGGCCGCGACGCCCAGCACCATGGACAGGATATACATCCCCATCGCTGGCCGCGCGCCGGCATCGGCCAGCGCGACATGGCCGTCGGCGACATGGCCGAGCTCGTGCGCGATCACGCCCTGCACCTGGTTGGCGTTGTCCGCCGACTGGAGCAGGCCGGAGTTGAGATAGACCGTCTGGCCGCCGGCGGTGAAGGCGTTGATGCTGTCGTCCTGGATCAGCACGATTTGGACGTTGCGCGGGCCCAGCCCCGCCGCCTTGACCAGCGGCGCGCTCATGTCGGCGAACAGGCTTTCGGTCTCGGCATCGCGCAGGATCGACTGCGCCACGGCAGGCTGTACCCACAACAGCAGCGCGGCAGCGCAGGCGGCGGCAAAGCGCTTCATGGCCGGCTGCCGATGGATTGGGAGAAGGTCATGCGGTCTATGGCCCGTGACCGGCAGGGGCTGAACCGACGATGAAGCCCGGGCGCGTCGGCCCATGAGCCCGCCGGCCCCTGCTCCGCCAGGAGAGAGGCCGGCGGCCCGGGTCATGCGCCGAAGGTGCGCTGCCACCAGCCACGGCGGGCGGGCTCGGCCTCGACCACCTCGCCGGCGGGGGCCTCGTCCTCGCCGACCTCGGTCGCCTCGGCGGCGGTGGGCACGATCGAGGGGATTGCGGGCGCTTCCTCGGTTGCCGCCGGCTCGGCCTT
Organism: Sphingomonas bacterium; assembly: GCF_903644135.1. Classification (GTDB taxonomy): domain Bacteria; phylum Pseudomonadota; class Alphaproteobacteria; order Sphingomonadales; family Sphingomonadaceae; genus Sphingomonas. The sequence goes on from NZ_CAHJXA010000206.1 coordinate 4,795, forward strand.
GCGCCGCGAGCGCTTGGGCTTGGCGGCCACTTCCTCGATCGGCGGTTGCGGCTCGATCGGCAGCTCCGGCTCCACCAGCTCGGCCTGTGCGGCTGGGGTGGCGGCCTCCTCGACCGCCGCCACCGGCTCGGCCTTGCGGCGCGAGCGGCGCGGGATAGGGCAGGGGGGCGGTTCCGATGGGGCAATTGGTTGATTTCCTGCACGGGAGCGTGCTGAACGTCGGCGCGTTCATCGCCGTGCTCGGCGTCCTGATCTTCGTCCACGAGATGGGCCACTACCTCGCCGCGCGATGGCAGGGTGTCTATGT
>NZ_CAHJXA010000207.1 GCF_903644135.1 Sphingomonas bacterium
GCCGGCCTCGCCGCCAGCCTGTTCGTGCCGCGCGCGCCATCGGTGCGTCCGCGCCAGCCGATCGACCTCAACATCGTGCGCGGCACCGTCGCGATCCTGCGCGCCGCGCGCGGCGGGGCCGGGGTGTGGGTGGCCATCCTGGGAATCAGCTGGTTCTTCTCGGTCGGCGCGATCATACTGTCGGAGTTCGCGCCGCTGGTGAAGGGCACGCTGGGCGGCGGGCCGCAGCTGGTGACCCTGTTCCTGCTGGTCTTCTCGGTCGGCGTCGCGCTCGGCTCGCTGGCGGTCAACCGCCTGCTCGCCGGCGAGGTGTCGGCGCGCTATGTTCCCGCCTCGGCACTGGCGCTGGCTGCCTTTCTGGTGCTGCTGTGGCTCGCCGCGCGAGGTTACGCGATCAGTGACGCCGGCCCGTCGGTCGCCGCCTATCTCGCGACCCCGGGCAGCTGGGTGATCCTCGCCGCGCTCGCCGGCATCGCCGTGTCGGGCGGCATCTTCATCGTGCCGCTCTATGCGATCCTCCAGACCCACAGCGCGCCGGAGCAGCGCTCGCAGATCATCGCCGCCAACAACATCGTCAACGCCGCCGTCACCGTGGTGATGGTCGGTGTCACGCTGGCGCTGCTGGCGGGCGGCAGCAGCGTCCCCGGCGTGATCGGCGCGCTGGGGTTCGCGACGCTGGCGGTTGCGCTGATCTCGTGCTGGCTGCTGCCCGAAACATTGCTCAAGGCGTTGATCCGCAGCGTTCTCACCCTGCTTTACCGTGTCGAGGTCAACGGCCGCGCCAACATGCCCCGTGTCGGCGAGCCGGCGGTGGTGGTGGTCAACCACGTCTCGTTCCTCGACGGCCTGCTGCTCGCCGCGTTCTTGCCGGGCAAGCCGACCTTCGCGGTCGCCACCAGCATCGCCAAGGCATGGTGGGTGAAGCCGTTCCTCGGCCTGTTCGACGCCTTCCCGGTCGATCCGACCAACCCGATGGCGGCCAAGGCAATGGTCAAGGCAGTGCGCGAGGGGCGGACGCTGGTGATTTTCCCCGAAGGCCGCATCACCACCACCGGTGCGCTGATGAAGGTGTTCGACGGCCCCGGCATGGTCGCCGACAAGGCCGATGCGCCGATCGTGCCGGTGCGCATCGACGGCGCGCAGTTCACCCGCTTCTCGCGACTGGGCGGCAAGGTGCGGCGGCGACGCTTTCCCAGGATCAGCCTGACCATCCTGCCGCCGCGGCGGTTCGCGGTGAGCGGCGAGACCGCGCGCGAGCGGCGCGCGGCGGCGGGGCGGCAGCTGTACGACGTGATGAGCGACATGATCTTCGCCACGTCCGACATCGACCGGACGCTGTTCCAAGCCCTGCTCGACGCCAAGGACGTCCACGGCGGTGCCGCACCGGTGGTCGAGGACGTGAAGCGCGAGCCGCTGAGCTACCAGCGGCTGATCACCGGCGCGCTGGCGCTTGGCGAACCGCTAGCCGAGGGCACGCGGCAGGGCGAGGCGGTTGGACTACTACTACCCAACATCGCCGGCGTCGTGGTCGCCTTCTTCGCGCTGCAGGCGAAGGGGCGGGTGCCGGCGATGCTCAACTATACCGCCGGACTCGCCAACCTGAAGGCCGCGTGCACTGCGGCGGAAATCCGCACGATCGTCACTTCCCGCGCCTTCGTCGACCAGGCGAAGCTAGGTGAGGTCGTCGCCGGGCTCGCCGAGACGGGGGTTGCGATCCGCTATCTGGAAGACATCGCCGCCGGCCTCGGCGCGGTTGCGAAGTTGCGCGCAGCGGTCGCGTCCTGGTTCGCCGGGCGGCGACACCGGGCGTTGCGCATCGCCGCCGACGCGCCCGCCGTCATCCTCTTCACCAGCGGCTCCGAAGGGGTGCCCAAGGGCGTCGTCCTTACCCACCGCAACCTGCTCGCCAACTGCCTGCAGCTGGCGGCGCGGATCGACTTCAACGAGCGCGACGTGGTGCTCAACGCGCTGCCGGTGTTCCACAGCTTCGGGCTGACCGGCGGCACGCTGCTGCCGATCCTGTCGGGGGTTGAGACGGTGCTGTATCCCAGCCCGCTCCACTATCGGCTGGTGCCGGCGCTGGCTTATGACGCCAACGCGACCATCCTGTTCGGCACCGACACCTTCCTCGCCGGCTATGCGCGGATGGCGCATGGCTACGACTTCTACGCGCTGCGCTACATCTTCGCCGGTGCCGAGCGAGTGCGCGACGAGACGCGGCGCGCTTACGCGGACAAGTTCGGCCTGCGCATCCTCGAAGGCTATGGCGCGACCGAGGCGGGGCCGGTGATCGCGGTCAATACGCCGATGCATTTCCGCGCCGGCAGCGTCGGCCGGCTGCTCCCCGGCGTCGAGGGCCGGCTCGATCCGGTGCCCGGCATCACGGAAGGCGGCCGCCTGTCGATCCGCGGGCCCAACGTGATGGCCGGCTATCTCAAGGCGGACCGCCCCGGCGTGCTGCAGCCGCCGGAGGGTGGCTGGCACGACAGCGGCGACATCGTCACGATCGACGAAGCGGGGTTCGTCACCATCCGCGGCCGCGCCAAGCGCTTCGCCAAGATCGGCGGTGAGATGGTGTCGCTGCCCGCGGTCGAGGGCTATGCGGCGGCGCTGTGGTCCGACGCCGAGCACGCCGTCGTTACTCGCCCCGATGCGAAGAAGGGCGAGCAGCTGGTGCTGTTCACCACCCGCAAGGATGCCGCCGCGAGCGCGCTGCAGGGCTGGGCCAAGGCGCACGGCATCGCCGAACTGGCGGTGCCTCGCGACATCCGCATCCTCGACGCGCTGCCGGTGCTGGGGACGGGCAAGCTCGACTATGTGACGATGGGCGTGATGGCTGCGGGATCAGAGCCCGTTGGTGTCGGCTAGGCGCGATCCGCGTTCGCAGCCTATCTCGATCCAAAGCGCTCCTTCGCGGCGGTGGTGAACGGCGTGAAGAGGCTGACGATCGTCCCTTCAGGATCGCGGAACTGGACCGAGCGGTTGCCCCATGGCAGCAATTTCGGCGCGTGGACCAAGTCGACCTTGTCCTTCAGCCGGTCGAACACCGCGTCGACATCCTCGACCATGAACTCCAGGATCGCCGTGCGGTTGGCACCCGGCTCGGCGCTGCCCGGGCTGAACACCGCCACCGTCTCGGCGCTGCCGATCGCCAGCGTCGCTGCCGGCGTGATGATCTCCGCGAACTGCGGCGCGAGCCAGTCGGCCCGCTGGCCCGTCACCATTTCGTAGAAAGCGACCATCGCCTGGATGTCGGCGGCGATCAGGCGGGTGGAGGCGAATTTCATGGTCGGTCCTCTGGCACCGGCGGATCGCGCGGCATCGCCCCTTGTCGCACGGGCCTGCTGCCAGCATCCTGTCAGCAGGAGTCACCAGATGCGCCGTGCCGAACGCCTGTTCCAGATCATCCAGATCCTTCGCCGCACCGAGCGACCGACCACCGGCGCGGCGCTCGCCGCCGAGCTGGAGGTGTCGACGCGCACCGTCTGTCGCGACATCGCCGACCTGATCGGCCAGCGGGTGCCGATCACGGGCGAGGCCGGGTTCGGCTATCTGCTCGCCGCCGACTACGACATGCCGCCGCTCATGCTGACACCCGACGAGATCGAGGCGGTCGTGCTGGGCGCGCAATGGGTGGCCGAGCGCGGCGACCGGCTGCTCTCGCCGGCGGCGCGCGACGTTCTCGCCAAGATCGCAGCGGTCGTGCCCGACCACCTGCGCCCGTTCATCGCCGAACCGAGCACGTCCGCCGAGCCGGTCCTCGCCCCGGTCGAGGAGAGGATCGAGACCTCGATCCTCCGCGAGGCTGTCCGCAAACGCCTGAAGCTGCGGCTGGTCTATCGCGCCGAAGGCGGCGAGGAGACCGAGCGTATCGTGTGGCCGGTCACCCTGGGCTATGCGGATGCCAGACGGGTCCTGATCGCATGGTGCGAGCTGCGCGGCGGCTTTCGCCATTTCCGCACCGACCGGATGCAGGCCGCCACCCTGCTCGACCAGCCGATCAGCGTGGGTGGCGCAGAGCTGCGCCGCCGCTGGCAGGCCTGGCGCACCATCGAGGTGGCGAAGGCGCGATCAGGGATCTAGCTGGTCAAGCGACCGGGTCAGGTTGCGCCCGCCTCGTCAGTCGACATCGCCGCCACCGCCGCGGCGACGTCCATCCACATCGGTCCGAAGCTGTGGCCGTCAAGATCATCAAACGCGCGCGAATACATGAAGCCCATATCCTCCGGCTCGTGCCCTTCCTGGCCACCCGCCGCCACCGCCTTGGCCGTGATCGCATCGACCTCCTCGCGGCTGTCGAGCGCAAAGGCGAACAGGATGGCGCTGGTGGCGCGGCTGTCGGCGATCGGCTTGGGCGCGAAGTCCGCGAAGCGCGCGTGGCTGAGCAGGGTGAAGCTGACATCGTCCGACCAGCGCAGCATCGCCGCATCCGGCCCCGTGGCGAGCGTCTCGTCCTTGACGAAGCCGATCGCCTCGTAAAACGCGGTAGAGGCGGCGACGTCCGCCACCGGCAGGTTGACGAAGATCATTTTGGTCATCGTTCTCGCTCCTTCTGCATCTCGGGGTGTCGCCGTCAGGCTCAGGGTTCGCGCCGCACCACCGCGCCGGCCTTCATCACCAGCCTGACCGCCCGCAGCGCATGGATGTCGCGCGTCGGGTCGCCCGCGACCGCCACCAGGTCGGCGGCATAGCCCGGCTGAACGCGGCCGATCCGGTCGGCAAGCCCCAGCGCCTCGGCATTGCCCTGCGTCGCGATCGTCAGCACGGCGGCGGGAGTAAGGCCGCCCCACGCGACCATCAGTTCCTCCTCGCGCGCATTGTCGCCATGAGAGAACACGCCGGTGTCGCCACCCGCGCACAGCTTCACCCCCGCCTTGATCGCCCCGACGAAGCTCGCGCGCTTGGCGGTGATCGTCGGCGGCTCGGGGGCCTGCCCGTTCCAGCCGCGATAGCGCGTGATCGCTTCGGTGGCGGCCAGCGTCGGGCACAGGAAGGTACCGCGCGCCTTCATCAACGCGAAGACGGCAGGCGTGCCCTCGTCGCCATGCTCCACCGTGTCGACGCCC
>NZ_CAHJXA010000208.1 GCF_903644135.1 Sphingomonas bacterium
GGCAAGCATTTACCCTGTGTTAAGGCATTTCAGATTGGTTAGTGAACCAACTCAGACGATAGCGAGCGCATTAAGCCGCGTAGGATGGCAGCATCAGCTCTGAGCCCGACACGTTCCATATCTGATGCCAAATGGCTAATTCTGACGATAAGCGCTTCGTTAAGCGAGGAGGTGTTGGTCGATTGGACTTGCATGGTTTTTCCGTGCTGTTGATAGCGACAGATTCATTTTCTGCATGGAAATAGTTAAAATGACCTTAATGGGGCAGCTGTAACAGCTGCAAGTGTCTATCAATTACTAGCGGCGAGCCGGCCGGCGGCGGTGTCGACGATCGCCAGCCGGTCGGCATTGTCCTCGGTCGCGAACAGCCGCCCGGAGCGGCGGTCCGCCAGCAGCGCGGTCGGCTCGCCCAGCGTCGCGATGCGGCCGGTGACGCTGATCCCTGTCGAACCGATCGCCAGGGCGACGATCTGCCGGTCGCGCGGCGAGGACAGCCACGCGCGGCCGGGTTCCGGCCACACCACCGCGAACGGGTTCTCGCCGCCGGCGACACCCGCCTGGGCTGGGTCGATCTTGCCGGGACGCAGATCCTGCTCGGCGACCACGGCGTTGCGGTCGAGGTCGAGCAGGCTCGCCGAATCATTATAGTAGTTGGCGACCAGCGCGCGATGGCCGTCGGGGCTGACCGCGACGCCGGCGGCCTGCGGCTTGACCTCGGCCCCCAGGCCCGCCTTGTGGCCCAGCTCGATCGTCGCGGTCTCGGCAAAGCCGGTGCCGCGGCGCGCGAAGACATGGACGACATCGTCCACCCCGCCGCCGACCAGGAAGCCACGCCCGTCGGGCCGCCAGGCGATGCCGCCATAGCTGTTCTTGACCGGCAGAGTCTGGAGCAGGCGGCTGCCCCGCGCCGACACGGCGTAGCGGAAGACATATTGCACCGACTGCGCCTCGATCACCTTGCCGTCGGCACCGTTGACGCGGTTATAGCCGCTGGTCAGCACCAGCATCTCGCGCCCATCGGGACTGGTCGCGGCCGCCGCCGCCCCGTCGGCAAGATAGCTGGGGACCGGGCCGATGCCGGTCGTCAGCGGCTCGAAGCGCGCGCCCGGTGCCGCCAGCGGCGTCAGCGCCTGTCCAGTCGGCAGCAGCTGGGGCTCTTGGCTCTGCTGCGCGGCGGCGATGCCCGAGGGCAAGGCGGCCATCGCCATGATGAGACAGGACAAACGCATGGCGACCCTCTTACTGCTGACCGGTAGCGCGGCCTTATGACACTTCGCCGACACTAGCATCATCAGCAGCCGGCAGCGCCCGAACTAATCGAGCTTGCGGATCGTCTCGTCGAGCACCGCCATGCGGACGCCGAACTTGCGCACCACCAGGCGGTTGCGGATCACCCGGCCGCCAGGTTGCAGCGTGAGCGATTGCCGGATGTGCAGGCCGCCCCTGGCGGTGAAGCGCAGCCGCAGCACGTCGCCGCTGACGACGCCCTCGACCGGGCCGACCGCGTCGCTCAACTCGCCGGCATAGGTCTTGTCGCCCGTTCGCCGCAGCGTCCATCGCCGGTTGCGGGGCGGCTTGCCCTCCTGCTCGATGCGCTGGACCAGCAGCAACGAGCCGTCGCGCTCGACCTGGCCTTCGCCGGCGACATGCACGCCGCGTCGCCGCGACAGCGCGACCTTGAGCGTGCCGACGCCGTCGCTATGCCCGGCGAAGAACGCGATGGGGTCGAACGCATCGGCGGCAGTGGCGCAGGCGGAGGCGACCAGCGCGAGAGCCAGGCCGAGCCTGATCATGCCGTCCCCATGACCTGGGCCGCGAAGCGCTCCATCTCCTCGGCCTGCGGGCTCATCTGGAGCAGCAGCAGGTCGAGCCCGACGGCCTTATATTCGGCGATCCGCTCCTTCAGCTGTTCGGGCGTGCCGACCAGGTTCGGGCGCAAGCCGCGGTTGGACACCGAATATTCCTGGATCTTCAGCTCGCGCTCCAGCTGCGTGCCCGACAGCCACTGGTCGAAATTGGCATAGCCGGCGGGCAGCTCGGCGACCGTGGTGATCCGCTCCAGCTCGCGCTTCGCCTCCGCCTCGCTGTCGCGCACGATCGCATAGGCGGCCATGCCGTATTGCATCGGCGTGCCGCCCGCCTCTTCGCGCAGCCGTGCCATGTCGGCGGTCTTGGGCGCGATCGCGCTCGCGGGGTCGCCGTGCATGACATAGGCGTCGCACTGGCGCGCGATCATCGCCTTGGCACGGTGGCTTTCGCCGCCGGCATAGACGGTCGGGCGCTTGGCCGGCTTGGGCGCGCAGATCGCGTCCTGCGTCTGGTAGAACTGTCCCGCGAAGCTGAACCGTTCCTCGCTCCACAGGCCATCGACCACCCGCAGCCATTCGGCGGTGCGGGCGTAGCGGTCGTCGTGCTGGTCGAACTGCAGGCCGTACTGCTTCGCCTCGTCCGCCCACCAGGACGACACGACGTTGAGCGCCAGCCGGCCGCCCGAGATCCGGTCGATGTTCGCCGCCGCCTTGGCGAACAGCGCCGGGTGGTGGAAGTTGGGCCGCACCGCGACCATCAGCTCGACGCTCGTCGTCACCGCCGCCAGCGCCGCTGCCGTCGACCAGGCGTCGAGCGCCGGCTGCTCGACGCCCTTGATGTCGTTGAGGTTGAGCTCGGCGATCAGCGTCAGGTCGTACCCCCAGCGCTCGGCGTCTAGCGTCAGCCGCTTCGTGTAGTCCCAACTCGCCGCCATCCCCTCGTCGGCAACGTTGCGCAGCCAGCCGCCGAACACCGGCGTCCAATATCCGTACCGCATCAGGGCGCTCCGATCCGCTCGATCAGGTAATCGACCAGGCGGTCGTGCGGGTCCCAGCCAAGGACTTCCAATGGCCGGGCAACGAAGTTGGAGAGCGCGTTGATGTCGTAGAAGCGCGCCACGCCGTCGCGGTCGTCGACCATCACCTCGACCCCGCCGACGTCGAGGTCGACGGCGCGGGCGATCCCTTCGACGGCGTCGCGCAGCGTCGCGCCGGGATCAGCCGCGCTCATCCGGATCGCGGGCGCGCCGGGCACTGCGCAGGCGTCGGCAGGGCACAGGTCGAACGCACCGCCGCCCGCGACCTCCAGCGCATAGAGGAAGCGCCGGTCGAGCGTCTCGATCCGGGTGATGGTGCCGCCGCGTGCGGGCACGAAATCCTGCACCAGCAGGACGCTGTCGATGCTGTGCGGCAGCGTGGCGTCGGCGACGGCGGCGCGCACGCTTTCCAGGTCGTCATAGCGGACGATGCCGGCCCCCGAGCCGCCGATATTGGCTTTGACGACCAGAGGAAAGCCGATCGCCTCGGCCGCCGCCGGCACGTCCGCCGCGCGGTGCACCACCCGGGTCCGCGGGATCGCGAGGCCGAGCGAGGCGATCAGCGACAGCTGCCGCGCCTTGGACGAGTCGATCGCCAGCACCTCCGGCCCGTTGACGATTCCCGCGCCGCCGCGCCGCCAATGGTCGAGCAGCGCCTGCGCGTGGAAGATCGGGTGCTCGCCGCCCCGCCCGTCGCCGGCCCGCAGGAAGCTCGACATGGCGATGCGGTTGAACACCAGCGGCGCTGGCGGCTGACGGTCGGCTGGGTCCCAGCCACCGTCGGGCGTCAACGCGACGTGGTCGACGCCGCGCCGGTCCAGCGCCGCGAACAGCGGCCGGAACCACTCGGGATGCTCGTAGAGGATGGCGAGATCGGTCATTGGTCGGTCGGCACCCGCTATGCTCCTGTTGGCGATAACGCCTTTGCAGAGCGATCGGCAGCCGGCCATGCCAATTATCGCACTCGCCCTTTAATGCCAGCGGGTTGACGCCGTAGCGGCGGGACGCGCGTTAGCCCCAGCATGATCGACGCCAGTCTCTCTCTCCGCGGCCAAGCCAAACGCGGTATTGTCCGTCAGGTGCAGGCGGTGTTCAATGACCGGACGCGCGGCGAGCGGCCGGTCGAGCGCAGCGACGACGCGCTGTTCGCGCCGGATTCGGTGATCTGGCGGGTGCATGGCGACGTCACCAGCATGATGATCGGCGGCGTCGCGGCGCTGCTGCTCCAGATGCTGCACCCGGCGGTGCTGGCGGGCGTCTGGGACCATTCCAACTTCCGCACCGACATGATGGGGCGGCTGCGGCGGACGGCGCGCTTCATCGCGGTCACCACCTATGGCGACCGGGGCGACGCGCTGACCTCGATCGCGAAGGTGCGGCACGTTCATGGCCACATCGGCGGCACGCTGGCCGACGGCAGCGCCTATGCGGCGGACGATCCGGCGCTGCTGAGCTGGGTGCATGTCTGCGAGGCGTGGTGCTTCCTTGCAGCCTGGCAGCGCTACGGCAACCGGCGGCTGTCGGCCGCCGACGAGGATCGGTATTTCGCCGACTTCGCCAGCATCGGCGTCGCTCTGGGGGTCGATCCGGTGCCGCGCGACAAGGCCGAAGCGGTCGGCGTTATCGAGGCCATGCGGCCACTGCTGGCGGTGGACGATCGCACCCGCGAGGTCGCGCGGCTGGTGCTGGGCCACAAGCCCGCCAACCCGCTCACCATGCCCGTGCAGCAAGTGACGATGCAGGCGGCGGTCGACCTGCTGCCGGACTGGGCGCGGCGGATGCATGGCCTGCCGGCGTCGCCGCTGTTGATGAGGCCGCTGGTCGATACCGCCGCGGTCGGCCTGGCGACGACGCTGCGCTGGGCCTTTGCCCGCTAGCGGAGCCGCTCCGCTACGTCAGGCGGCCTGGCGGACCAGCTCCAGCCGGCCCCAGATCTCGCTGAGCGCGTCGGTGAGCTCGCGCATCATCGCCTCGTCGTGCTGCGGGCCCGGCGTGAAGCGCAGCCGCTCGGTGCCGCGCGGCACGGTGGGATAGTTGATCGGCTGGACGTAGACGCCATACTCGGCGAGCAGGATGTCGCTGATCCGCTTGGCCTTGACCGGATCGCCGACCATCAGCGGCACGATGTGGGTGTCGGTCGCCAGCATCGGCAGGCCGGCCTCGGCGAACATCGCCTTCAGCCGCGCCGCCGCCGCCTG
>NZ_CAHJXA010000209.1 GCF_903644135.1 Sphingomonas bacterium
GAACAGGAGACAGCGAGGGCCGCGTAACCGGCGCACCGCGGGACATGGCGCACCAGGCGGACACGGCGCGCGCGGATGCTCAGGCCGACACCGGCCGCTTCATCATCAGCGCCAGACGATGGACCTTCGCCACCAGCACGCCGCGCTGGTTGAAGCCGCGATGCTCGAACTCGGCGAGCCCGGCGGTGGGGCGCGACACCGACTCGCGCTTCGCCAGCACCTGGGTCTCGGCCCGCAGCGTATCGCCGATCGACACGGGTGCGGGAAAAGTGACCTCCTTGAAGCCCAGATTGCCCAGCGTGGTGCCATTGGTCAGGTCGGACACGCTGATGCCGACGACCAGCCCCAGCGTGAAGATCGAATTGACCAGCCGCGTGCCGGACACAGAATGTTCCCTGGCGAACTCCTCGTCGAGATGAAGCAGCTGGGTGTTCATCGTCAGCGTGGTGATCAGCAGATTGTCGGTTTCGGTCACCGTCCGCGTCACAGCATGGGCGATCACCGCGCCGACCTCCAGCTCCTCGTAATAGCGGCCCGTCGGTCTCATGCGCCTTCTCCTGCCCGGCCGATCGCCAAGGTGCGGCGCGCCTGGTCGAGGTGCAGCCGCTCGACCATCTGCCCGTCGACACGGATCGCGCCCTTGCCCGTTGCCGCCGGTGCCGCGAAGCCGCGCTCGATCGCCTCGGCCCAGGCGATCTCGTCGGGCGTCGGCGCGAACGCGGCGTTGCACGGCTCGATCTGGTCGGGGTGGATCAGCGTCTTGCCATCGAACCCGAACCGCACCGCCTGCGCGCACTCGGCGGCCAGCCCTGCACGGTCGTCGATCGCGTTGAACACGCCGTCGAGCGCCGCCAGCCCGTAGGCGCGCGCCGCCGCCACCGCCTGCGCGAGCAGGCCGTGGAAGGGCAGCCGGTCGGCACCCGGCTTCACCCCCAGCTCCTTGGCGAGGTCATTGGTCCCCAGCACCAGCGCAGCCAGCCCTGGCGCGGACGCCAGGCTCTCCAGCCGCAGCATCGTGCGCGCGGTCTCGACCATCGCCCATAGCGGCGTAGCGCCGAGCCGCTCTGCATAGGCGGCGACCCCGGCTCCGTCGTCGACCTTGGGGATCAGCACGGCATCGGGAGCAACCGCACGCAACGCGGCACAATCGTCCGCGCCCCAATCGGTCGCCAGCGCATTGACCCGCACCACCAACTCGCGCGGCCCGAACCCGCCCTCGCGAACCGCCGCCACCGCTGCCTCGCGAGCCTGGCCCTTGCTGTCGGGCGCGACCGCATCCTCCAGGTCGAGGATCACGACGTCGCAGGCGAGGTTCCGCGCCTTGACGATCGCCCGGGCGTTGGAGGCGGGCAGGTACAGCGCGCTGCGGCGCGGCCGGGCCGCCATCATGTCGCCGCCTGCGCCGGGCGAGCGGCCGGATCGATCCTCGCCGTCATCCGCCGCTGGTGTCAGAACCGCGCCGTCACTGCAAACCCGATCTCGCGGCGACGATCGATCGTCGCGATTATCAGCTTTCAGCATAGACCACTCAAAACGGCCACTGAAAACAAAGAAGTTTTTCAGAATGAGCGGGTTGGCCCGTTTCAGTCCATCCGCTCATTAGTGCGCTTGTTGCAGAACCTTCCGCTCACCGTTCGCGGGCGGCTCCAGGTGGTGCCCGGTCAGGCGGCCTGCGGAAGGGGCGGCTGGGCAGCCTCGAAGTAGGCGCGGTGGGCCGGCCTGATGCATTTCGAGCGCTGCACGCCTTGGCAGATGCGCTCGAAGAGCTCCTGATCGCAATCGACGTCGCCGAAGAGCTCTCCGCTTCGAAGCAGTTCCTGCAGCTTCGACCACTCGACGATCTCGGCTTCCCGGTAGCTGATGAAGGACCGGTGCTCGACGCGGGGGTGGTCCACATGACGGAGCGTGCGGCGGCGGGCGGGATGATGGCGCGAGTTGATCCGGCCGCATTCGCGATGGCCGCGTAACAGGATGTCGAGGGAGGAGGTCCATGACCATCTGCAAAGCTTCTACCTTGGCGGCATGACCCCCACGGAGTTGATGTCGCGGTATGCCGATGACCTGAGGTTCGAGCATCGGGACGGGAGTTACCTCGTAATGCAGGTCAGAGAGCATTCGCTCGACCTCTATGCAAGGATGGCAGACGATAGGGTGATTGCGACGCGGTTCGGCGAACTGCGTGTCGAGCTTGATGACGACGGTCCCGAAAGGCTTTCCGAGATCAGGTTTGGACAGATGATCGAGGAGGTCGTCGATCACGAGCTGTGGCGAGGGCGGGGCTGGCGGATCGTGGAGATGGAGGACGCCTTCCCACCTTTGACGGGTCCGACGCTGATCGTCGCGATGGGATCAATGCCTTACCAAATGCCTTGGATGCCTATGTAGCCGATCGTCTGGCTTCGGTGTGCGAGTGGGGTCCCAGCTGATCGCGTGGAGGTAACGCGCCGGCTGCCGTCGCGCGCCTCGTCCGCGTGACAGCGGTGTGCTCCAGGTCGACGCCGCGCGGCGCGCGTCTTCTCCTTCATCCACAACCATTCTGCCCCGAACCCGGGAGACCGCCGTGACCTACATCGACTTCGAGAAGCTGAAGCGCGTGCGCGCGATCAACCCATTTGCCTTTCCGCCGATCGACATCAGGGAGTCGGTCGGGTTCGTAGCCGAGCTGATGAGGAACCGCACGCGCGGGAACGCCGGGGCCATGGCGGCGGTCGGCGGCGGCCTGTCGCGCGTCGAGGTCGAGCGGCCGAGCCCGCGTCTGCGCCAGTTGCTGGCGATCCTGGACTGGCTCCCCGTAGGTTCCGCCACCGACGATCGCTGGTATCTTGAGGATCCGGTCGAACTCGCTCCTGACGACAACCACCTCGTCGCCGCCTTCGTCGCGCAGAGCTATGCGGACGACATGAACCTGCTCTTCGGCCCCGACGACGGACTGTTCCGCGGCTCGGCCTTTAAGCCGTTCCCGCCCGCCGATGCGACGCGGTCGGGGATGGCCGCGCACCAGCGGCTCATCGCGAAGCGGCATACGTTGCGGCGGCCGTGACTTATCCGCGCGTTCCGCCTTCGGTGCTTGCCCACCGGACCGCCGCGGCGATCCCTCGGACCAACCGCGGTCGCAGTCGGCTTGGCTTGGCGGAACTGGCGATGCCGTCTCGATCGACGGTCGGTCGCTGGCTACCCGAGATACACTCCCGGTTGGCCGGGCGGCCCGGCATCGGCGACGCGTGGCGGAGTTACCGGCCATGAAATGCGCCTAGTCGGCAGGTTGGTGCGCGCGGTCTGAAACCATGCGACTGAAGGCTGGCGCGACCGGCCGGCTCCTCCGGCTGCGATGGTTGCAAGTCGGCGAGTTGTGCGGTCGGATGTCACCCGAGCATGGCCCGCGATCGCCGCTCATCTGCAAGATTGAGCGGCTTATCATGCAAGCTGATACGATCTGGATGCCCCGCGTGGATTCGAACCACGATTGACGGAGTCAGAGTCCGTAGTCTTGCCGTTAGACGACGGGGCAGCAAGGCCGCGCGCTCTACGCGGCGGCTGGCGGCGCTGTCAACGTCGGCCCGCGGCTTCGAACCCGCTGCCTCGTCGCCGTGGCGAGGGACCGTTTGCCGACGGTGATCGTTTGCTGCTCATCACGAACCCGCTCACAAGCGAAGAACGACCCGTGCCCGCGGGGGAACAGTGGAGGAAGCGGCGATGCCGATCACGATTAATGGAGCTGCCGTGGCCGTGCCCGGCGACGCCCGCGTCTCGTTGCTCGACCTGTTGCGCGAGGAGCTGCACCTGACCGGCACCAAGAAGGGCTGCAACCAGGGCGCGTGCGGGGCCTGTACCGTGCTGGTCGACGGCGAGCGCATCCTGTCCTGCTTCGCCTTGGCGGTCCAATATGACGGCCGATCGGTGACGACCATCGACGGACTGGCCGGCGACGACGGCCTGCACCCGCTGCAACAGGCGTTCATCGAGCATGACGGCTTTCAATGCGGCTATTGTACGCCTGGGCAGATCTGTTCGGCGATCGGCATGGTCGCCGAGGCGAAACGCGGCGTGCCGAGCCATGTCAGCGCCGACCTCGGTGCCGACCAGGTGACGCTGACCCGCGAGGAGCTGCAGGAGCGGATGAGCGGCAACCTGTGCCGCTGCGGCGCGCATAACGGCATCATCGCGGCGATCGCCGAAACCGTCGCCGCGGAGATGGCGGCATGACCCCGTTCGGCTACGCCCGCGCCGCCGACTCGGCCGATGCACTGCGGCTGGGCGCGAAGCACGCCTCGGCCTATCTGGGCGGCGGCACCAATCTCGTCGACCTGATGCGCGAGACGATCGAGCGGCCCGCCGCGCTGGTCGATGTCACCGGCTTGTCCGACACGATCGAGGAGACGGAGGCGGGCGGCCTGATGATCGGCGCGGCGGCGCGCAACACCGCGCTGGCCGAGCATCGTGCGGTCCGGACCCGCTATCCGGTGCTGGCGCGCGCGATCCTGGCGGGCGCATCGGCGCAGATCAGGAACATGGCAACGGTAGGCGGCAACCTGCTCCAGCGGACGCGGTGCACCTATTTCTACGACACGGAGGGGTCGCGCTGCAACAAGCGCGCACCGGACTCCGGCTGCGATGCGATCGACGGTTTTCATCGCATCCACGCGATCCTGGGCGCGTCTGCCGCCTGCGTCGCGACCCACCCGTCCGACATGTGCGTCGCGCTCGCCGCGCTGGATGCGACCGTGCACCTGCAGGGCAGCGGCGGCGCGCGGACGCTGCCGTTCACCGAGCTGCACCGCCTGCCGGGCGGGCATCCCGAGATCGAGACGGTGCTGGAGCCGGGCGAGCTGATCACCGCGGTCGAGCTGCCGCCGCTGCCGTTCGCGGTGACGTCGACCTATCGCAAGGTCCGCGACCGGGCGAGCTATGCCTTTGCGCTGGTCTCGGTCGCAGCGGCGCTGGACGTCGAGGACGGCCGGGTCAAGGACGTGCGGCTTGCGCTGGGCGGCGTCGCCCACAAGCCATGGCGGGCGCTGAAGGCAGA
>NZ_CAHJXA010000210.1 GCF_903644135.1 Sphingomonas bacterium
CGCCGGCACCAGCTTCCACTCCGCCCGCTGGGACCACGAGCACGACCTCACCGGTAAGCGGGTCGCGGTCGTCGGCACCGGGCCGTCGGCGATCCACTTCAGCACCAGCGGCATCAGTAGAGCCAGCACCGACGCGACGGCGGCGGCGCCCAGCCCGGCACCCCAGGCGATCGTGGTGGCGTCGTGTGGATAGCCGAGCAGGCCGAAGCCGATCGCCTGGCTCGCCGCCCAGGCGAACACCATCAGCGTCACGCCCTCGCGCCGCGACATGCGCGTGGCGGCGATGGCGGCCAGCGCCGCGAACGGCGTCATGCACGCCAGCACCACCGTGGTGCCGGTGCTCGCCGCGGTCAGCAGCACCGTCCAGAGCAAGACGGCGGTGCGATCGTTCCTGGTCTCAGTCATGGTCGTCTCCATCAGAACCTCCCTCGAACACCGGCATAGATGCTGCGGCCGAGCGTACCGTAGCGATAGGCGGTCTCATACTCCTCGTCGAACAGGTTCTCGACCCGCGCGATCAATCGGAACGTATCGGTCACGCGCAGCTCGGTCCGCAGGTCGACCAGCGTGTAGCCGTGCAGCTCGGTGGTGTTGGCGGCATTGTCGTAGCTCTTGCCAGAGCGGCGGATCGCTGCGCCGGTGGTCAGCCCGAACGGCCAGGCATAGCTGAACGACCCGTTCGCCTCGTGCCGCGGCCGCCGCGGCAGCCACTTGCCGTAGGTCGCGGTACCCGGCGAGCGATCCTCCGACACCGTCCAGCTGTAATTGCCGTCGATCGTCAGCCGCTCGACCGGGTGCAGCGCGCCCGACACCTCGACGCCATGCGCCTGCGCGCGCGAGACGTTCTGATAATAGCCGAAGCGCGAGATCGTCGTGCCCGGCTGGAAGCACAGCGGCGAGGTCGAGACGGCCGGACAGCTGCTGAAGATGATGAGGTCGCGGCTGCTGCGCTCGAAATAGGTACCGCCGAGGACGAACCTGCCGCCCAACAGCCGCTGCTCGGCCCCCGCTTCCCAGCCATGCGCCTGCTCGGGGGCGAGCGCGGTGTTCCCGTAGATCGAGAACAGCTGGTAGAGGGACGGGGCCTTGAACCCCTCGCCATAGGTCGCGCGCAGGGTGGTGCCGGTCGGCAGCGCCCAGACGCCGCCCGCCTGGAACAGCGTCTTGCCGCCGAAGTCGGTGTGGTCGTCGTGGCGGATGCCGCCGGTCAGCGTCAGCCCGGTGAGGATCGTCGCGCTCAGCTGCGCATAGACGCCGGTCAGCCCCGCCGAGCCGCGCGCCGGATCGGGCACCGGCGTCGCCAGCGCGGCCGGCGGCGAGACGCTGCGGAAGTTGGACCGCTCATGCTCGACGCCGAACAGCGCGTCCACGCCCTTGGTGATGGCAAGGCTGCCCTGATACTCGATGCGATAGTTGCGGCCGGCGGAGTCAAAGGTGATGTCGCGCTGGCGGCGCGGGTCGTAGTTGCTGCGGTCGGTGTCGGTATAGCCATAGGCGATGCGGTTGCGCAGCCGGCCGTTCAGCAGCGCCACGTTCAGGCCGGCATAGCCGACGAACTCGCGGTCGAGCGCATATTCGGGGCTGTCGCCGGTGGTCGCGTCGATCTCGGTGCGGCCGTTGCTATAATAGCCGCGCAGGTCGGCGCTGACGCCGGGAGCGAGCGCGATCTCGACCCGGCCGGTGAGCGTCTGGTCGGTATAGCCGTCCTTCTCCACCCCGCCGAACGCCGGCGCGATCGCCGAGATGCCGTCGGTGGTGAAGTTGGTCGCGCCCAGCCGCCAGGTCACCGGCCCGGTGACGCCGCCAAGCCCTGCGCGGGCGCTGACCGTGTCGCGCGAGCCCGCCTCGACATCGAAGCTGGCCTCCAGCGGCTTGGTCGGCAGCGCGGTGACGACGTTGACGACGCCGCCGATCGCCTGGCTGCCCCACAGGATCGACTGCGGCCCGCGCAGCACCTCGATCCGCGAGGCGTCGCCGACCAGCAGGTTGGCGAAATTGTAGCCGGCACCGGGCGAGGAGGGATCGTTGAGCTTGACCCCGTCGATGACCACCACCGTCTGCTCCGCCTCCGCGCCGCGGATGCGCAGCGAGGTAGTGGTGCCGTAGCCGCCGTTGCGCGAGATGCTAATCCCCGGCGTGCGCAGCAGCAGTTCGGTGACGCCGATGTCCTGCGCCCGGTCGATCGCCGCCTTGTCGAGGACGGTGACCGACGCGGCGACCCGATCGATCGGCGTCGGCGCGCGGGTGGCGGTGACGATCACCGTGCTCGCCTGCGGATCGGCGGCGGCATCGGGCGGCGGCGCGGTTCTGGCGGCGTCCTGCGCCTGCGCGGGCGAGCAGAGCCATAAGGCGGGAAGTAGAAGACTGAAACGAACCATGAAGACCCTCCGTGACATGACGGCCGCCTGGCGCGCGGGCTGGTCGAGCGCCCGCGGACGCACGACGTCGCCCGCGCTCCACGCGGTCAACGATATCGTCGCTCGGGTTCAACCCCGTCCGTACGGCGCACCCTGGCCGGACGAAGGACGATCGCGCCGGGCAGGTCTCCTGGCTCGCGGGTCAATGCCGGTCCGGGCCGCCTTCTCAGGACCAAGGTCCCAATGGCGTGTGGCCCGATGGCTCTCCGCTCACAGTTGCAGGGGCAGCCGGGGTCTTGAACCCCGTTCCCGTTTTCATCCCCGTCTCCGGGGAACCTGGCACGGCGCAGGCGATAGTCCCAGGCGCGCATCGTCGTCAACCGCCGCGTTGCGGCAGGTCGGGCGCGGTGTGGAACGGATTGGCGATCAGCTTCGTTGCCATACCGTCACAACATGAAGGAGACGATGATGGGCAAGGGCATATTGCTGTGGCTGATCGGTATTCCGATCCCGGTCATCATCATCCTGTTCCTGATCTTCCGCTGACGCACGGCGGCGGTCGGGCGATGCGCTCGGCCGCTCGCGTCACCCGCCATTCAGAAACAATGTGGCACCCACCGGGTTGTGGAGCCTGAACGCATGAGGAGAAACAGCATGACGAAGAACCTGACAGCCATTGCGGCGGCGATGATGGTCGCGGCACCGGCCCTGGTCGCGAGCCCGGTGGCGGCGCAGACCAACAGCAACGGGCAGCCGACCTATCAGGGTAGCGACAGCCGCTATCCCTGCAAGAAGAGCAACGGCACGACCGGCACCATCGCCGGCGGCGTCGGCGGCGCGCTGCTCGGCCACACGCTGGGCGGCGGCACGCTGGGTACGCTGGCCGGTGCCGGCGGCGGCGCGCTGCTCGGCCGTCACCTCGACAAGAAGCATGATGAGGCGCAGAACCGGAAGAACGGCTGCTGATCTTCGCTTCGGCGATGGATTGGACGTCAGCGATGGGGCGGTGCGGCGGTGATCCGGCGCGCCGCCCTTCGTCGTCAGGGGCATGATGTCGGGGATGAAGGCGCTGCTCCTGCCGCTGCTGCTCGCGATCGGCGCGGGGCCTGGCTCGCGAGCCGGCTATGAGCTGGTCCATTCCGCGCCGGTCGGCACCAGCCTGGTGACGCCCGACCTGCGCGATCCGGTCACGGTCTGGTGCGCGATGCTGGGCCGGGCGCGGCGGACCGCCGACTTCGAGCAATTCTACGTCTCGGGCAAGCCCGGCGAGTCGCTCGACACGGTGATCGGCTGCATGAATGCCGCGGCGCGGCGCGGGGTGAAGATCCGCTTCCTAATGGAGGCCAAGGGCCAGTCCTTCTCCGACGAGCCGACGATCGCTCGCGTCAAGGCGATCCCCGGGATCGACTTTCGCCTGCTCGACTATTCCAAGGTCACTGGCGATGGCATCATCCATGCCAAGTTCTTCGTCGTCGACGGCCAGACCGCCTATGTCGGCAGCCAGAATTTCGACTGGCGCTCGCTCGAACATATCGACGAGACCGGCCTTGCGATCGACGATCCGCACGCCGTCGCGCAGCTCGGCGCGATCTTCGCGCAGGATTGGCACGCGCAGGCGGTGATCGCCGGTGGCGGCAGTCCGGCACCGACCAACGCGCGCGAGGTGACCGCCGACAACAGCGGCGCGGCGACGCTGGTCGCCAGCCCCAACGCCTTCAACCCGCCCGGCGTCGGCGATTCGGAGGCGGAACTGGTCAAGCTGCTCGCCGCCGCCACGCGCGAGGTGCGGATCGAGGTCATGGACTATGCACCGCTCGACGGGCAGCGTCATTATTACGGCGTGATCGACCAGGCGGTGCGCGCCGCCGCCGCGCGCGGGGTGGCGGTCAAGCTGATCGTCGCCGACTGGGACCTGACGCCTGCCAAGCTGCCGTACCTCAAGAGCCTGGCGATGCTGCCCCAGGTCGAGATCAGGGTCGCGACCATCCCGCGCGCGGTCGGCGGCTTCATCCCCTTTGCGCGCGTCCTGCATACCAAGGCGATGACCGTCGACGGTGCGGT
Source organism: Sphingomonas bacterium (assembly GCF_903644135.1). Lineage (GTDB taxonomy): Bacteria > Pseudomonadota > Alphaproteobacteria > Sphingomonadales > Sphingomonadaceae > Sphingomonas. The sequence goes on from NZ_CAHJXA010000210.1 coordinate 4,419, forward strand.
CGCCTGGGTGGGCACGAGCAACTGGGAGGGCGGCTATCTCGACCATTCGCGCAACGTCGAGCTGGTGCTGCGCGACCCGGCGCTGGTGGCGCGGGTCGGCGCGCTGCACCGGCAGCTGTGGGATTCGGCCTATGCCCGGCCGCTCGATGTGAACGCCGACTACCCCGCCCCGCATCCGGGCCGGGAGTGATCAGCGCTGCGACAGCGCCGCGCGCACGCTCGGCAGGATGCGGCTGACGACGATCTCGACACCGCGCGCATTGGGGTGGAGGCCGTCCGCCTGCAGCAGGTCGCGCCGGCCCGCCACGCCGTCGAGGAAAAAGCCGTAGCGCGGCACTCGGTGCGCCGTCGCCAGCGCCGGGTACATCGCCTCGAACGCCGCACCATAGTCGCGGCCGAGATTGGGGGCGGCGCGCATCCCCGCCAGCAGCACCGGAATATGGCGGCTCGCCAGCTCGGCCAGGATCGCGTCGAGGCTGGCCTTTGCCTGCGCGACCGGCAGCCCGCGCAGCATGTCGTTGGCCCCCAGCTCGACGATGACGAGGTCGGGCGTCGCGTCCAGCCCGCGCAGCCCCCAGCGCAGCCGCGCCA
>NZ_CAHJXA010000211.1 GCF_903644135.1 Sphingomonas bacterium
GGCGTTCGAGCTGTCGCTCGCCTGCGACGTGACGATCGCCGCGCAAGGTACGCGGTTCGGTGCCCCGGAGGTGAGGTTCGGGTCGGGTGCGGTGGCGCTACTGCTGCCGCTGGTCGCCGGCTCGAAGGCCGCCCGCGAAATCCTGCTGACCGGCGACGACCAGATCACCGCCGAGCGCGCCTGCGACCTCGGTATCGTCAACCGCGTCGTGCCGGCCGGCCAGGAGCTGGACGAAGCGCTGGCGGTGGCGGATCGCATGGCCGCGGCGGCGACCACCGCGGTGCGGCTGACGAAGCTCGCTATCAACCGCGGCTACGACGCGATGGGCCTCCGCTCGACGCTCGCCCAGGCACTCGAACTCGACATCTTCATCGAAAGCTCCGGCGGCCCCGAGCGCGCCGAGTTCGATCGTATCCGCCGCGTGGATGGGCTTCAGGCTGCGATCCGCTGGCGCGACGCGCAGTCAGGTTGAGTTTGCCGACCCGACGAGCTCGCGCGGCGTCGGGTGGCGAAGCATCCGAGCATCAATTTGCAATTGCCGCGGACGGAGCATCGGCGCTCGATGTCCGCTTCGGAGATACAGCCGCGACCGCTTAGAAGTCTTGCTTGGGCGCGAAGCTGTAAGCGCAGCCCTCACTGGAGGGCTGCGCCAGCGCTCAGATTTCCGTCCGCTCCGCAAGGGTGAGAGCGTCATCGACGTCGACGCCGAGATAGCGCACGGTACTCTCGATTTTCGAATGGCCGAGCAGGATCTGCACGGCGCGGAGGTTTCCCGTTTGCTTGTAGATGATGGCCGCTTTCGTCCGGCGAAGCGAGTGCGTGCCGTAGTCCTCGTGGCGCAAGCCGATGCCGGTTACCCATTCGTCCACGAGCCGGGCGTACTGACGGGTGCTGATATGAGCGGCGTGATCGATCCTGCTTGGAAAGACGAAGTCGTCGAGCGCTCCGCCCCGTCGCTCCAACCAAGCCAGGATGCTGGTCCGAGCTGGATCGAGGATTTCGAACTGGACCGGCTGGCCGGTCTTCTGTTGGACGACGATCGCACGCGACCGAACGCGGCCGCCGACCACCAGGTCGCCAATCTTCATCTTGACGATGTCGCAGCCGCGTAACTTGCTGTCGATCGCGAGGTCGAACATTGCTCGATCGCGAATGCGCTGGTCCTGATCGAGCCAGAACCGGATGGCCCAGACCTGCTGCGGCTTCAGCGGACGTTTCGCTCCGAGTTTTCGGCCAGCGTTCCAGGGCGCGCGTTTGCTACCGGGATCATGTTCTGAACGGCCCATCGATCTTCTCCTGTGGCCGGTTTGGCCTCAGGTAGAACAGCAGATTACCGATCACGATGAGCTTGCTGGCCGGAAGCGGCCTTACTGCTTTCAGACGAGCGGCGGGGGAAAGCAGACACGGCGCTCGGGTCGGCTCACGACCCTTCCCGGAAGCTCGGAACGTCCGGTGTCTGGCAGATGGAACGACTGTTGGCGACCCGGCTTGGCCGATCCCAGTTTGGCCGCTCAGGAGCGAGCAGATGTGGATAGCTGCCGCTCGTCACGATTGAATGGGAACTCGGCTGGTCTCACTGAACGATCAGCCATCACGGCGAGAACTGGGTGCTTGGTGCTCCTCGGATACGCTCCAGGGCGCTGGCTTGAAGGCGGTCGCGAGCCAGTACACGAGGCCCGGGTCTTGGCGGGCCTGTCACGACCCTAACTGCGACTTTCGGAAAGTCCGATGCAGCAGTCTGAAGACCAGGAGTTTGGCGGCTCCTCAGGAGCCGATACCTGCAATGTGCAGCCAACTTGGGAACATGTTGTCAAATGGACAGTTAGTGACGATAGGTTTGCTGGCTTTAACAGCTGCGGACCAGCCTCGCGTCATCCCAAGCGGCAATGGCCCCCACGATTAAGGAAACAGCGCCCCGATGATCAATGCTCTCGAACCTCAGGCCGCCGGAGCTCGAACCACGATCGTTCGTGACCTCGTGATCGCCGTGTTCGGGCTCAACGGGCAATTGGTCGACACAGGGAATCAGCTCACGCAGGCCATCGGGCTGACGACGGCTTGGTGGCAAGTGCTCGGCGCCCTTGGTTATTCCAACAATCCTCTGCCCGTTGCGCACATCGCCCGCAATATGGGGCTGTCCCGCCAAGCGGTTCAGCGGGTCGTCGACCTGCTCGCGGACCGCGGACTCGTGCGGCTCGAGATGAATCCTCACCACCAGCGGGCGAAACTGGTCGTTCTCACGGCCGCTGGTCGGGCCACGCTGGAAGCAGCCGAAGCGGCGGAGCAACCACTTGACCAGCTTGTTCTTGAACGGATCGGCGGCGCACGGATCGCCGACGCGATTGCTGTCCTGACAGAAATGCACACGGCGATCGCTCAGCACATGGATGCAGGCGACGACGCCACGCCATCCAAGGAAATCACATGACCCTCCTCCATATTCCCGCCCGTTTCGACGCGGACGTCATCATCGTCGGTGGTGGGCCGGTGGGCCTGACGACCGCCTGTGCCCTGGCGCATCATGGAGTCGACTATCGACTGTTCGAGCAGCGTCGGGAAAAGAAGCCCTACTCGCGCGCCAACAATCTCTGGGCTCGCCCGCAGGAGCTGCTCGCCAGCATCGGTATCCGCGACGCTTTGGCGGAAAAGTCCTACCAGATCACGAGCGTCAACACGCTCCTGAACGGACGAAGCGTGGATCCGGTTGAGGTCGACGACGTCGCCAGTCCGTACCCGAAGGTTCTCTACAGCGGCCAGGATGTGATCGAGACCATCCTGACCGAAGCGATCGAGGCGCGTGGCGGCAGCGTGGAGCGAGGCCGCAAGGTCGTGGCCTTCGAACAGGACTCAGACGGGGTCACGGTCACCTTGGCCACCACCTCCGAAGACGACGATCAAGAGATTGAAGGATCGACCGAGCGCCTCCGCTGCCGCTATCTCATCGGCGCCGACGGCAACGAAGGCTTCGTCCGCAAAGGGCTGGGGCTCGACTTCCAGTCCGAGAAATTGCCCGATCGCATGAACCGGCAGGTTGACGCGAAGCTGCACTGGCGACGTTCGACCGAGCCCGACCAGCTCTGGTTTTTCTATTACGAGCGCGGCTTCTGCGGCGTGCTTCCGGTCTGGGGCGGTTACCATCGCCTGTTTTTCCTGGCGGACGATGCGGGCATTCCAGACCGGGACCCGACGCTGGACGAGATGCAGGCGATCGCCCGAAAGGTGACCGAAGACGAGACGCTGACACTGAGCGATCCGATCTGGCTGACGCACAGCCGCTTTCAGCACGGTGCCGCCGAGCATTACGCCAAGAATCGCGTTCTGCTGGTCGGCGACTCCGGACACCAGACCCTGCCGATCGGCGGCCAGGGCATGAACGCCGGGTTGCACGACGCGGTCGGCGTCGCATGGAGGCTTGCCATGGTGTTGAACGGCCAAGCCGAGCCGATCGTGCTTGACTCCTACGACGTCGAGCGCGGCGGCGAGCACCGACGGCTCGATGATCAGCAAGAACGTGGCTTCCGCAACGTCGTGTATCGCGGCCCGGCCAAGGATGCCGTGATGGGCGCTGCCGCCAAGCTCATCCCCAACATCGGCTCGCTGCTTCAGGGGACCGATGATCTCCAGCAGTTGTCGGTGGGATATCCCAAAAGCCCGCTCAACGAAGACCACCTGGGTGGCCTTCTCGACCTGCTTCGTCGGCATACGCCTCATCCCGGCGAAAGAGCTCCCGACGCCAAGGTGATCGCGGCCGACGGGTCTTCGACGACCTTGTTCGCGCACCTCTACAACGCCGATGGGAGAAGCTGGGGCTGGTCGCTTCTCGCTTTCGATGGGAGGCGGGCCGAGTCCGCGGCAGACCTGAGGATCGCGGTGACCGCAGTGCAGGGTTGGAATTGGGTGCGTCCGCGGCTGGTTCTCGGCGCTGCGAGCGCGGAACTTGACGGCGTCCCGGTGCTGTCCGACCTGGATGGCTTGGCGCACGCCGCCTATGGCGTCGATGGCACGCCGGCTCTGATCCTCGTACGCCCGGACGGCCACATCGCCTTTCGTGGACCCGCGAACGAGCCCGAACTCCTCCGCAGCTACTGCGGCCGGGTGTTCGGCGCGGTTCCGGCGTTCGCAGCGCAATGACCGACCAGCCTCTATTGTACGCTGGTCAATGACGTCGGCTAAAAAAGGAAACTGCCGTGAACCTTTATTATGCTCCAGGCTCGTGCAGCTTGGCCGATCACATTGCGCTGATCGAAGCTGGGCTGCCATATCGGCTCATCCGCATCGACCGGGCGAAACGAACCGAGGACGGACGCGACTATCTGACGGTCAACCCGCGCGGCTATGTTCCGGCGCTGGAGCTAGACGATGGCACGGTCCTGACCGAAAATCTCGCGATCCTCGCCTATATCGCGCACCGCAGCAGCGCGTTGTTTGCCGCGGACGACATGACACCCTGGCGGGCGCTCGAAGCGATCTCGTTCATGTCGACCGCGATCCACGGCAACCTAGTGCCTTTCTGGAAAGACCTGTCGGTCGACGAGAAGGACCGGGGCCGGCAGATGTTGTCGAAGCACGTCGCGACGATTGACGATCAGCTCGCGGAACATCCTTTTCTTCTCGGCAATCGGATGACGATCGCCGATCCCTATCTGTTTTGGGCTCTCCGATCCCTTCCGGTCAGCGGGATCCAGCTGCAGGAACGACTTCAGGGCTATTTCACTCGTATGAGCAAGCAGCCCTCCGTCGCCAAAGCGCTTGCAGAGGAAGATCTTGCCTAAACGCCGGGCTGCTCCGGCACAATGCGCTCTCGACGCCGCCCTGCCTGTGCCGAGCTAAAACCGGCTTTCGTTGACCACTTAATCCGGCCCCCTCCGGCTTGAATACGACCGCTTCGCACGGTTGCGATCCTCTGTCGAGTGGCCGAGATGGGCGCGATCCCGAAGGGCCGGATTAGGGCAGCATGGCGATGTCAACTTCCCACCCACTTGGACGGACTCTCA
>NZ_CAHJXA010000212.1 GCF_903644135.1 Sphingomonas bacterium
GGGCGCTGATCGCCGATGCCGCGATCCTGTACCTCGAAGGCTATTTGTGGGACCCCGAGGAGCCGCGCGCGGCGATGCGCGCCGCGATCGAGGTCGCGCGCAAGGCCGGGCGCAAGGTAGCGTTCACGCTGTCCGACACCTTCTGCATCAGCCGCCACGGCGACGACTTCCGCCGGCTGATCGCCGACGGGCTGATCGACATCCTGTTCGCCAACGAGAACGAGCTGGCGGCGCTGGCAGAGGTCGAGGCGTTCGAGGATGCGGTTGCCAAGGTCTCGCCGCAGGTGCCGACCCTGGTGGTGACCCGCGGCGAGCACGGCGCCTGCGCAATCCAGCACGGCACCCGCGCCGAGGTGCCGGCCGAGCCGATCGCGGCGGTGGTCGACACGACGGGGGCGGGCGATCTGTTCGCCGCCGGCTTCCTGCACGGCCAGGCGCAGGGCAAGGGGCTGGAGGCGTCGCTGACGATGGGTGCGCTGTGCGCCGCGGAGATCATCAGCCATTTCGGCGCGCGGCCGCAGGTCGACCTCAAGCAGCTGATCGCCGACAAGCTGCGCTGACTGGCCGCGACTAGCCCGCTCGGTGGTGCGGGCTAGCCCGCCGGGTCGCGGTCGCCATCGGCGTCGATCACGCCCTGGCCGACATAGCTGCGCTGGCGGCTGTAGAGGAAATAGATCAGCAGCCCCAGCGCTCCCCAGCCCGGCAGCACCAGGATCGCGGTCAACGGCAGCGAGACGTACAGGCCCAGGCAGCCGATGATCGCCAGCGGTGCGACGATCCACACCACCGGTGTGCGAAACGGCCGGGTCCGGCCCGGATCGGTGATGCGCAGCACCATCACCGATACCGCCACCATCAGGAACGCGAACAGCGTGCCCGAGTTGGAATAATCCGCCAGCTTGCCAACCGGCAGGAAGGCGGCGGCAAGGGCGGCGGCGAAGCCGGTCACCACCGTCACCACATGCGGCGTGCGGAAGCGCGGATGCACGGACGCCAGCCGGGCGGGCAGCAGGCCATCGCGTGCCATGGTGAAGAACACGCGGGTCTGGCCGAACATCATCATCAGCACCACCGACGGCAGCGCGAGCACGGCGGCGAGACCGACCAGCCGGCCGACCCCGGGCCAGCCGATCGTGTCGAGGACATGGACCAGCGCCTCCTTGGAGCAGACCAGCGGCTCGACCGCGCCGCCGGCGACGATCCCCGCGCACCGGCCGGCGATCTCGACCGAGCCGGGCGACAGCACCGCGCCGGCCGTGCTGGTCACCGGCTGCGCCCCCAGCGCGCCGATCGCGCCCGAGGCGACCAGCAGGTAGAAGATGGTGCAGATCAGCAGCGATCCGATCAGGCCGATCGGCACGTTGCGCTGCGGGTTCTTGGTCTCCTCGGCCGCGGTCGAGACCGCGTCGAAGCCCACATAGGCGAAGAAGATCGACGCCGCCGCGCCCAGCACGCCGCTGCCGCCGGTCGGCATGAACGGATGGAAGTTGCTGGCGTGCAGCACCGGCAGGGTGAGGGCGATGAAGCCGGTCAGGGCAACGATCTTGATGCCGACCAGCACCGCATTGACCCGCGCGCTCTCGGTGGTGCCGACCACCAGCAGCCAGGTCGCCAGCCCGGTAATGACGATCGCCGGCAAATTGACCCAGCCGCCGGTCTGCATCGCCGCGATCATGTCGGGCGTGGCAGGGCTGCCGAACGCCGTCTCGACGTGCGCCATCAGCGCATCGGCGTTGCTGAGTGCGGAGGGGAAGTGGAATCCCAATCCCTCCAGCAGCCCGACCGCATGGTTGGACCAGCCCACCGCCACCGCGCTCGCGCCGACGGCATATTCGAGGATCAGCGCCCAGCCGACCATCCAGGCGAGCAGCTCGCCGACCACCGCATAGGTATAGGTGTAGGCGGACCCCGACACCGGCACCATCGACGCCAGTTCCGAGTAACACAGCGCCGCGACCGCGCAGACGAAGCCGGCGGCGACGAAGCTGAGCAGCATCCCCGGCCCGGCCTTCTGCGCCGCCTCGCTGGTCAGCACGAAGATGCCGGTGCCGATCACCCCGCCAATGCCCAGCATCGTCAGCTGGAACGCGCCGAGCGAACGCTTCAGGCCCTTCTTCTCGGCGGTCAGCAAGATAGCGTCGAGCGACTTGACGCGGTCGAAAATCATCAAATCGAGTCCCCCGGACGCGGACTAGCTGCCGCGCGATATGAGCGGTGAGCCTAACCGCTTATGGAGGAGGCGCAATCCCCTAATCGCGCGCCAGCATCGGCCCCAGCGGCGCGCCGGCAAACAGGTGGACGTGGAGGTGCGGCACCTCCTGGTGGCTATGCGGTCCGGTGTTGGCGAGGAGGCGGTAGCCGCTCTCGACCAGCCCCGCCGCTCGCGCGACCGTACCGACCGCGCGGACGAAGCCGGCGATCTCCTCGGCCGGTGCGTGCGCGCTGAAGTCGTCCCATGAGACATAAGCGCCCTTGGGGATGACGAGGATGTGGGTCGGGGCCTGCGGATCGATGTCGGGGAAGGCGAGGGCCCACTCGTCCTCGTAGAGCCGGGTCGCCGGGATCTCGCCGCGCAGGATGCGGGCGAAGACGTTGCCGTCGTCATAGGGCAGGGTGGCGTCGACCGGCATGTCAGCTCCTTTCGCGGCTCGCCTTCTCGTCATGTCCCGACAGTCCCTCACGCCGAGCAAGTTCGGCGCGCACGTCGTCCAGCGATAGGTCAGCATCGGCGAGGAGGATCAGGAGGTGGAAGAGGAGGTCCGCCGCCTCCGACGCGAGGGTGTCCGGAGCAGCGAGGGCGGCGATCACCGTCTCGGTGGCTTCCTCGCCGACCTTCTGCGCGATCCTGGCGCGGCCCTTGGCGAACAGCGAGGCGACGTAGGAGGTGCCCGCATCGCTGCCTCGCCGCGCGCGGATCGTCGCTTCGAGGCGGTCGAGGATGTCTTTCGGGATGCCGTCGGCCATGCGCCTGCCTAGGCGAGCGGCCGGCGGACGGGAACCCCCGCCGCCGCCAGCGCCGCGTGCGCATCGGCGACCGACGCCTCGCCGAAGTGGAAGATCGAGGCGGCGAGGACGGCGCTGGCATGGCCCTCGACGATGCCGGCGACGAGATCGCCCAGCCCGCCGACGCCGCCCGACGCCACCACCGGCACGCTGGTCCGGTCGGCGATCGCGCGCACCAGGTCGAGGTCGTAGCCCGAGCGGGTGCCGTCGCGGTCCATCGATGTGATCAGCAGCTCGCCTGCGCCCAGTTCGGCGAGGTGGAGCGCATGAGAGACCGCGTCTAGCCCGGTGGCGCGGCGACCGCCATGGGTGAACACCTCCCAGCGCTCGCCCGACCGGCGCGCGTCGATCGAGGCGGTGCAGCACTGGCTGCCGAACCGTTCGGCAATGTCGGCGACCAGCTCGGGCCGGGCGACCGCGGCGGAGTTGACCGCGACCTTGTCGGCACCGGCGAGCAGCAGCGCGCGCGCGTCCTCGGCGGAGCGCACACCGCCGCCGACGGTCAGCGGCATGAAGCAGACCGCCGCGGTGCGGCTGACAACGTCCAGCAGGGTGCCACGATCCTCGTTGCTGGCGGTGATGTCGAGGAAGCACAATTCGTCCGCGCCGGCGGCGTCATAGGCGCGCGCCTGCTCGACCGGATCGCCGGCATCGACGAGCGAGACGAAGTTGACGCCCTTGACGACCCGGCTGTTCGCCACGTCGAGGCAGGGGATGACGCGGGCGCGGACGGTCATCGACAAGGAATTTCACGCGGAGGCGCGGAGACGCGGAGGAAAGGCGGCGAAGCCGCAGAACAGGCTTCATGCGAGGTTGCGAAGATGATGATGCCGGCGGCGCAAAGAAGGTCTTCTCCGCGTCTCCGCGCCTCCGCGTGAACCCTCATGCGGCCGCCACGGCCAACGCCGCCGCCAGGTCGAGCCGCCCATCATACAGCGCACGGCCGGTGATGACCCCCTCGATCCCGTCCTTGGCGTGGACCGCGAGGAGGTGGATGTCGCCGATTTCCTTCACCCCGCCGCTGGCGATCACGGGAATGTCGACCGCGCGCGCGAGGTCAACGGTCGCCTCGACGTTGCAGCCCTTCATCATCCCGTCGCGGCCGACATCGGTGAACAGCAACGCCGCGACGCCGACATCCTCGAAGCGGCGGGCGAGGTCCGCGGCGCTGGTCGTCGACACCTCCGCCCAGCCCTTGGTCGCGACCAGGCCGTCCCTGGCGTCGACCGCCACCACGATGCCGCCGGGGTAATCGCGTGCGGCGGCGCGGACGAACTCGGGGTCTTCCAGTGCGGCGGTGCCGATGACGACGCGCGCCACGCCCAGGTCGAACCAGCGCTCGACGCTCTCGCGTGTCCTGATGCCGCCGCCCAGCTGGACATGGCCGGGGAAGGCGGCGACGATGCCGCGCACCGCCTCGCCATTGCGGCTCTCGCCGGCAAACGCGCCGTCGAGGTCGACGACGTGGAGGTGGCCCGCGCCGGCTTGGGCGAACGCCAGCGCCTGCGCGGCGGGCTCGTCGCCGTAAATCGTGGCGCGGTCCATATCCCCTTCGGCTAGGCGCACGACCTGTCCGGCCTTGAGGTCGATGGCGGGGAAGACAATCAGCGTCATAGGGGCAGGCTCACGGCCGCCACGCCAGGAACCGCGCGAGCAGATCAAGCCCATAAAGCTGGCTCTTCTCCGGGTGGAACTGCACCCCGATCATCGTGTCGCGCCCGATCGCGGCGGTGACCGGACCCTCATGGTCGGTCTGCGCGATCACCGCATCGCCCTCGAATCCATAGCTGTGCAGGAAATACGCCTCCCCCGGCTCGATCAGCGGGTGCGGCGCGCGGGGGGTGACGTCGTTCCAGCCCATGTGCGGCACCTTGGCGGCGGGGCTGGCCGGTTGTAGCCGCCGCACCCTGCCGCCGATCCAGCCAAGGCCGGCGTGATGCCCCATCTCGTCGCCGGCATCGGCCATCAGCTGCATCCCGACGCAGA
>NZ_CAHJXA010000213.1 GCF_903644135.1 Sphingomonas bacterium
CGCGCTTGATCTCGACGCGGGTGCGCTGGAGGCCGGCGGTGCGCACGATGCAGCCCATCGAGGCAGGCAGCGACAGGTCGGCCATGATCGACTTGAGGCGCTTGCGGTCGCCGGCGTTGCTGATCTTGCGGCTGATCCCGCCGCCATGCGAGGTGTTGGGCATCAGCACGCAATAGCGGCCGGCCAGCGACAGATAGGTGGTCAGCGCCGCGCCCTTGTTGCCGCGCTCCTCCTTGACGACCTGGACCAGCAGCACCTGGCGGCGATGGATGACGTCCTGGATCTTGTAGCGCCGCCTGAGGTTCATCCGGCGCTGGCGCAGCGCCTCGACCTGATCGTCGCCGCCGCGCGGCTTCTTGGAAGTGCCCTCGTCGGTGCCTTCCTCATCCTCGCCGGTCTCGGCCTCGCTGCCGCCATCGTCGTCGAACCGGTCGTCCTCGTCGCCCTCGTCGACGCCGTTCTCGTCGTCCTCGGCATCCTGGCGGGCGCGCAGCGCGGCCTCCTCGGCGGCGTGCTCCGCCTCCTCGCGCAGCAGCGCCTCGCGATCTTCCTTGGGGATCTGGTAATAGTCGGGGTGGATTTCGCTAAAGGCGAGGAAGCCGTGGCGGTTGCCGCCGTAATCGATGAAGGCGGCCTGCAGCGACGGCTCGACGCGCGTCACCTTGGCGAGATAGATATTGCCCTTGAGCTGCTTGCGCTCGGCGGACTCGAAGTCGAATTCCTCGATCCGGTTATTCTGGACGACCGCCACGCGGGTTTCTTCCCGGTGGCGTGCGTCGATCAGCATGCGTGTGGTCATTGAACGATCTCCACGCGCGCCAGGCCTCACGGGGCGGCGCGCGACGATGGGATGCGGCGGCGCAAGGCGCGCCGGCCGCAAGGGGGTGACGGGATGCCTCTGCTCGCGACGCAGGCCAGGCCGGGTGCCGTGGCGGCCGCACGGCCGCGACCCCGCCGGCCGGAGCCGGGCGGTGGTGCGGATGCGGGCTATGCGTCATGCGAGCGTCAACCTGATGAGCGGCGCCCCTCAACGCGGGGCCGCGGCTGCGCCCGCCGCCGCGTCCAATCGGACGCAGTATTTGGGCACCGTCAATTGGTAGCAGCGCGGGCACGACATCGCAACCGGCGGTAATTTGCCGCCCTGCCGGCAAAATAATGCCGAACGCCGGATTAACCGCTCCCTGCAACCGCGCAGGAGGGGAGGGGTCGCTAGGCCGGGTTAACGACATGGCCCAGCACAAGGTTCCTCCCATGCTATTTTCCCGCTGGACCAGTGCGCTTCGCGCGCGGCATGGACGCGGCGTGCTGACGCTGATCGCGACCATGATGGGCTGGCTGCTCGGCAGCCCGGCGTTCGCGACGTCGATCGTCCATGTCGCCGCCGACGCGAGCCGGATCGTGATCCGCTTCGACGCACCGGTCGAGCACGCCTCCAGCACGATCGGCGATGGCGCGCGGCAGATCACCGTCGACCTGGCCGGCGTGGCGGCGCATACCCCCGGCGTGCGCGGCGGCTTCGCGGCGGTGCACGTCGACACGGGGGCCGCGGGCGACACGCGGCTGGTGTTCGATCTCGCCAGCCCGGCGGTCGTCACCGACGGCGCGCTCGATGACAATGGCCGGTCGCTGACGCTGTCGCTCGTCGCCGCCGATCCGGCGACGGCGATGCAGGCGAGCCTGGCCGGGCCGCTCGACTTCTTCCCCTTCAACCTCGACCTGTCGGGCGGCAAGTCGCGCTACAAGGTGTCGCAGGCGGTGCCGCCCGCCGCCAAGGCCCCGCCGCTGCCGCACATCGAGGGCGACCGCAGCCGGCCGCTGGTGGTGATCGATCCCGGCCATGGCGGCATCGACCCCGGCGCGATCAATCCCGAGAACGGGCTGCGCGAGAAGGACGTGACGCTGAAGATCGCCCGCGCGATCCGCGACGAGCTGCTCGCCCGCGGCCGGGTGCGGGTGGCGCTGACCCGCGACGACGACCGTTACCTGGTGCTGCGCGAGCGGTTCGGCATCGCCCGCCGGCTCCATGCCGACCTGTTCATCTCGATCCACTGCGACAGCGTCGGTGCGGGGGATGCCTCGGGGGCGTCGGTCTATACCCTGTCGGAGGTGGCCAGCGACAAGGAGGCGGCGCGGCTGGCGGCGCGCGAGAACAAGGCCGACGTCATCACCGGCGTCGACCTGGGCGGAGCGGGGGCGGACGTGTCGTCGATCCTGATCGACCTGACCCAGCGCGAGACGATGAACAACTCGGCCGACTTCGCCCGGCTGCTCGGCCGCGAGGCCGCGCCGCTGGTGCCGCTCAAGGCGAACTTCCACCGCATGGCATCGCTGATGGTGCTCAAGGCCCCCGACATGCCGTCGGTGCTGTTCGAGACCGGCTATATCTCCAACCCGCGCGACGCCGCCTTCCTCGACAGCGCCGAGGGACGCCACCGCATCGCCGAGGGGATCGAGCGCGCGGTCGAGGTGCATTTCGCCCGGCGCATCGCCGCGCGCTGATCCACCCGTTACTTCCCGGTCAAGCCCGGGGTAGAGGTACGACCGGCTTCCCCCGCCGATCGAACCTGCTAAAGCCTGCGCCAAGTCCATGGCGTCCCCCTCCTCCACGCGCTTCGTCCTCCATCGCGACCTTGCCGGCTGGCTTGGCGTGGCGGCCGGGCTGTGGCGGCGGCGGCTGGTCAAGGCGCTGGCGGTGCTCGCCGGGCTCGGCCTGATCGCCTATGCGCTGCTGTGGCTGACGATCATCCGCGACCTGCCCTCGGTCGATCGCCTGCGCGCCTATGAGCCGCCGCTGCCCACCAATGTCCGCGGCATCGACGGCGTGCCGGTGCAGTCCTATGCCCGCGAGCGGCGCGTCGAGCTGTCCTTCGCTGAATATCCGCCGCTGCTGATCCGCGCCTTTCTGGCGGCGGAGGACAAGAGCTTCTTCGAGCATCATGGCGTCGACTATACTGGCGCGGCGGGCGCGGTGATCGACTATGCGCGCAAGCTCGGCACCGGCAAGCGCGCCCGCGGCGGCTCGACCATCACCCAGCAGGTCGCCAAGAACCTGCTGATCGGCAACGAATATTCGCCGACCCGCAAGCTGAAGGAGGCGATCCTCGCCTATAAGATCGAGGACACGCTGACCAAGCCGCAGATCCTGGAGTTGTACCTCAACCAGATCGCGCTCGGCCGCAACTCGTTCGGGGTGGAGGCGGCGAGCCACGCCTATTTCGATAAGGAGCTGCCGGAGCTGGACCTGGCGCAGATGGCCTATCTCGCCATCCTGCCCAAAGGGCCCAGCAACTACGACCCGGTGCGCCATGCCGACCGCGCGCTGCAGCGGCGCAACTATGTGCTGGGGGAGATGCTCAAGAACGGCTTCATCACCCAGTCCCAGCATGACGGTGCGGTCGCCGAGCCGCTCGGCACCATCCTGCGCCGTACCCCCAAGTTCGAGGCGCATGGCGGCTATTTCGTCGAGGAGGTGCGTCGCGAGCTGATCGACAAGTTCGGCGAGACCTCCGAAGGCGGCCGCCAGCCGTTCAGCGTCTATGAGGGCGGGCTGTGGGTGCGCACCTCGCTCGACACGCGGCTGCAGGACCTGGGCGCGCAGGCGTTGCGCGACGGCCTGCTGCGCTATGATCGCGGCCGCGGCTGGGGCGGCGCGATCCGCCACCTCGACCTCGCGGACGAGAACTGGCTGCAACCGCTGCTCAACACCAACATCGCGCTCGACTATAGCGACTGGCGAGCGGCGATCGTCACCGCCAAGGCCGGCGACGCGGCGCAGCTGGGCTTCGCGACGGGGGAGACCGGCACCCTGCCGCGCTGGGGCGCGCAGATGCCGGTGCGCGGGCTGGGCGGCACCGCCTTTGCCAGGATCAAGGTCGGCGACATCATCGCCGTTGCGCCAGAAGGGGGACAGTTCGCGCTGCGGGCGATCCCGCGCATCTCCGGCGGGTTCGTCGTCGAGGAGCCGGCGACGGCGCGGGTGCTGGCGATGCAGGGCGGCTTCGACGCGCGGCTGCAGGCGTTCAACCGAGCCACCCAGGCCGAGCGCCAGACCGGATCGGCGATCAAGCCGATCGTCTATTCCGCCGCGCTCGACAACGGCATGACGCCGGCATCGATCATCCTCGACGCGCCGTTCTGCGTCGACCAGGGCGCGCATCTCGGCACCAAATGCTTCAAGAACTTCGGCAATGAAGGCAGCGCCGGCCCGCACACGATGCGCTGGGGCGTCGAACAGTCGCGCAACCTGATGACGGTCCGCGCCGCCGCCCAGATCGGGATGCCCAAGGTGGTCGAGCGGATCAAGGCGATGGGGATCGGCGGCTTCCCGCCCTATCTCTCCTATGCGCTCGGGGCCGGCGAGACCACCGTCGCGCGGATGGTCAACGCCTATGCCACCATCGAGAACAACGGTCGCGGCCATGCGCCGACGCTGATCGACTTCGTCCAGGACCGGCACGGCAAGGTGATCCTGCCCGATGCCTGGCGGTCCTGCGACGGCTGCAACGCCCGCGACTGGGGGACCAAGCCGATGCCGCGCCCCGCCAGCCGGATGCGCCAGGTGATCGACGCGATGACCGCCTATCAGGTCGTCCACATCACCGAAGGCGTGATCCAGCGCGGCACCGCCACCACCCTGCGCGACCTCGACCGGCCGATGTTCGGCAAGACCGGCACCAACAACGGCCCCACCGACGTGTGGTTCATCGGCGGCACGCCGCAGTTCGTCGGCGGCCTGTATATCGGCTATGACCACCCGGTCGGCCTGGGGGGCTTCGCGCAGGGCGGCACCATCGCCGCGCCGATCTTCAAGGAGTTCGCCGCCAAGGCCTATGACGGGCTGGAGAAGCTGCCGTTCCGTGCCCCCGCCGGCATCCGCCTCGTCCGCATTGACCGGGCCAGCGGCCAGCCGGTCTATGGCGGCTGGCCCGGCACC
>NZ_CAHJXA010000214.1 GCF_903644135.1 Sphingomonas bacterium
GCCAAGCCGAGCGCGCTGGACGAACTGCTCGCGCGGGCGCGCGGCGGTGGCGGCGGCAATGGCGGCGGCACCAGTAGCGGTCGCGGTCGGCCGGAGCCCAAGGCGCTGTGGGGGATCGGCATCGCGCTGGTTGTTGCGCTGTGGGTCCTCTACACCTCGATCCACCCGATCGGCCCGCAGCAGCGCGGCGTCGTCACCTTTTTCGGAGCCTATTCGGACACGCTTGATCCCGGCATCCGCCTGACGCTGCCGGCCCCGATCTCCACCGTGCGCACCGTCGACGTGCAGAAGATCCGTACCGACAGCTTCCCGCAGGGCGATGGCGAGAACCTGATGCTCACCGGCGACCAGAACGTCGTCGACCTCGCCTATTCGGTGCGCTGGGACATCACCAGCCCGCAGGATTTTGTCTTTCAGCTGCAGAACCCCGGCCAGACGGTGCGCGACGCGGCCGAGAGCGCCATGCGCGCGGTCATGGCGACCACCACCTTCACCCAGGCGACCGGTGGCGGCCGCGTCGCGGTGGAGACGCGGGTCGGCGACCTGACCCAGCATATCCTCGACAGCTATCACTCCGGCGTGCGTATCCAGGGCGTCTCGATCCGCCAGGCGAGCGCGCCGCAGCGGATCATCGAGGAGTTCAACGCCGTCACCGCCGCGCAGCAGGAGGCGGTCGGCAACCTCAACAACGCGCAATCCTATGCCAGCCAGGTGATCGCCCGCGCCCAGGGCGACGCGGCGTCGTTCGACAAATATTACGTCCAGTACAAGCTCGCGCCGGAGGTCACGCGTCGGCGCATGTATTACGAGACGATGGAGGCGGTGCTGGCGCGCAGCGACAAGACGGTGGTGGAGGCGAACGGCGTCGTGCCGTACCTGCCGCTCAACGGGGCCAAGCCGCTGCCGGCCGCGCCCGACGCCGTCGTCCAGGCGGGAGCGCCGCAATGAACGGCTTCAGTTGGACCGGCCTCACCTGGCGCAACCCGGTCGTCGCCGGCATTGCCGCGCTGATCCTGGTCATCCTGGCCGCGGCGACCTTCGCGATCGTGCCGGAGACGCAGCAGGCGGTGATCCTGCGCTTCGAACAGCCGGTCGGCATCATCAACGAATGGCACGGGGGCCAGCCGTTCGGCACCACCGGCGCGGGGCTGATCGCGCGCTGGCCGTTCATCGACAAGATCGTCTGGGTCGACAAGCGCATCCTCGACCTTGACCTGGAGGACACTCGCGTCCTGTCAAGCGACCAGCGGCCGATCAACGTCGACGCCTTTGCCCGCTTTCGCATCGTCGACCCGCTGCGCACGGTGCTGACCGCGGGCGGCGAGCTGGGCGTCGAGAACGCGCTGAGGCCGATCTTCAACTCGGCGTTGCGCAACGAGCTGGGCAAGCGCGAGTTCGCCGAGCTGCTCAGCCCGGAGCGCGGCCAGTTGATGGAGAACATCCAGACCGGCCTGCAGCGCGACGCGAAGAAATATGGCGTCGAGATCGTCGACGTGCGGATCAAGCGTGCCGACCTGCCCGCTGGCCTGCCGCTCGACAGCGCCCTCAGCCGCATGAAGACCCAGCGCCAGCAACAGGCGGCGACGATCCGGGCTGAGGGTCAGCGCAACGCCCAGATCGTCCGCGCCGACGCCGATGCCGGCGCGGCGAAGATCTATGCCGACGCTTTCGGCAAGGATGCGGAGTTCTACGACTTCTACCGCGCCATGCAGTCGTATCGGCACACCTTTGGCGCGGACGGCACGCCGTCGGGCGGCCCGGGGTCGACCAACTTCGTGCTGTCGCCCAACAACGCCTATCTGAAGCAGTTCTACGGCCGCGGGAAATAGCGGCGCTCCGGCTGCTGACGCACCCGTTCATGTTCAATCGGCGTTCAGCCTGTCTGGGTCAGGGACCGATCCAATCACCTGATTAGCCTTCGAGAGGAAACCATCCTAGTGCGTTACGCCTACGCCCTCACCAGCGCGATCCTCCTTGGCGGTGCCACCGCGACGCTGGCACTTCAGCCGGGCGCGGGGCAGACCGCGCAGAACGACCCCGGCCAGATGGCGCAGGTCGCGCCGCGTGCCGGCGCGCCGACCAGCTTCGCCGACCTCGTCGCCAAGCTGCAGCCGGCGGTGGTCAACATCTCCACCAACCAGAAGGTCACGGTGCGCCAGCCGCAGAACCCGTTTGCCGGGACGCCGTTCGGCGACCTGTTCGGGCAGATGCAGGGCGGCGGCGGCCAGGGCGGCGCGCCGATCACGCGCGACGCGCAGTCGCTGGGATCGGGCTTCATCATCTCCGCCGACGGCTATGTCGTGACCAACAACCACGTCATCGCACCGGGCGCGAAGGGGGCCAGCGTCGAGTCGATCACCGTGACGCTGCCCGACCGCAAGGAATATACCGCCAAGCTGGTCGGCCGCGACGCCGCGTCCGATCTGGCGCTGCTCAAGATCACCGCGCCGGCACCGCTGCCGTTCGTGCATTTCGGCGACTCGACGCGGGCGCGGCCGGGCGACTGGGTGGTCGCGATCGGCAATCCGTTCGGGCTGGGCGGCACCGTCACCGCCGGCATCGTTTCGGCAGTGCATCGCTCCACCGGGCTCGGCAACCAGGCCGACCGCTTCATCCAGACCGATGCCGCGATCAACCAGGGCAATTCCGGCGGCCCGATGTTCAACCTCGCCGGCGAGGTGATCGGCATCAACTCGCAGATCCTGGGCAGTTCGACCGGCGGCAATATCGGCATCGGTTTCGCGATCCCCGCGGAGGAGGCCAAGCCGGTCATCGACACGCTGATCAAGGGCGGCACCGTCAAGCGCGGCTATCTCGGCGTCGGCATCCAGGAGATGACCGACGACAATGCCGCGGCGCTGGGCCTGCCCAAGAACCAGGGCGAGCTGATCGCCTCGGTCGAGCCGAGCGGCCCTGCCGGCAAGGCAGGGCTGAAGGCTGGCGACGTCGTGACCCGCGTCAACGGTCAACTCGTCACCCCCGACCAGACGCTGTCCTATCTCATCGCCAACGTTCCGCCGGGCTCCAACGCGCGCTTCGACGTGATCCGCGACGGCAAGCCGCTCGGGCTGACGGCGACGGTTGCGACCCGGCCGGACGAGGAGAAGATCGCCAGGCTGACCGGGCGTGGCGGCGACGATGACGGTGACGGCATCCCCGACGACGACAGCGCCACCCCGACGCAGCCGGCCAACAACCCGCTAGGCGTCACCGTCACGCCGCTGACCCCGCAGATCGCCCGCGCGATCGGCGTGGACTCCACGGTGCAGGGCGTGGTCGTGTCGTCGGTCGATCCGTCGAGCGATGCCGCGCAGAAGCTGCAGCGTGGCGACGTGATCCAGGCGATCAACTCGGCGCAGGTCCGCACCGCCGCCGATCTCGCCCGCGGGATCGCCGTTGCCAAGGCGGCAGGGCGCACGCAGGTGCTGCTGCTGGTCAGCCGCAAGCAGGGCAGTGCGCTCTTCTACCCGGTGAAGATCAAGTAAGCCGGGCAGTAGGTCACGGCTGATGGATTGCGCGCCGGCCGGAGATAGTTGCCCGCTTTCGCAGGGATGACGAAAGCGGGTAGGGTCTTCCAAGACGGGAGACACTCATGGACGATATCTTCATCGGTGCCAATCAAGGCGGTACCGACCCACAGCGGCTGCCGCTCCGCCTCGCCAACCGCCACGGGCTGATTGCCGGCGCGACCGGCACCGGCAAGACGGTGACACTGCAGGGCATCGTCGAGCAGTTCAGCCGCGCCGGCGTGCCGAGCTTCGTCGCCGACGTGAAGGGCGACCTGTCGGGGCTGGCGATGGCCGGCTCGCCGATCGCGCGCACCCACGACGCCTTCGCCAAGCGCGCCGCCGCGATCGGCGACGCCAACTGGGCCTATGCCGATACGCCGGTGCAGTTCTGGGATCTGCTCGGCCAGCAAGGTCACCCGATCCGCACCACCGTCAGCGAGATGGGGCCGCTGCTGCTTGCCCGGCTGCTCGACCTCAACGACGTGCAGGAGGGGGTGCTGACCATCGCCTTCCACGTCGCCGACAAGGAGGGGCTGCTGCTCCTCGACCTCGACGACCTGCAGGCGATGCTGTCGGAATGCGCCGCGCGCGCCGACGAGCTGACCACCGTCTACGGCAACATCTCCAAACAGTCGGTCGGCACCATCCAGCGCGCGCTGCTCCAGCTGCGCAGCCAGGGTGCCGAGCATTTCTTCGGCGAGCCGGCGCTCGACCTGCACGACTTCATCGGCGCGGACGACAAAGGGCGGGGGATCGTCAACATCCTCGCCGCCGACAAATTGATGGCGACGCCGGCACTCTACGCGACTTTCCTCCTATGGTTGATGAGCGAGCTGTTCGAGCTGCTGCCGGAGGTCGGCGACCCCGACAAGCCGGTGCTGTGCTTCTTCTTCGACGAAGCGCATCTGTTGTTCGATTCGGCACCGAAGGCGCTGCTGGATAAGGTCAAGCAGGTGGTGCGGCTGATCCGCTCCAAGGGCGTCGGCATTTATTTCATCACCCAGAACCCGATCGACGTGCCCGACACCGTGGCGGGGCAGCTCAACAATCGCATCCAGCACAAGCTCAATGCCTTCACCCCGTGCGACCAGGCGGCGGTCAAGGCGGCGGCGCAGACCTTCCGCGCCAGCCCGGGCGTCGACGTCGCGAGCGCGATCACCCAGCTCGGCATCGGCGAGGCGCTGGTGTCGCTGCTCCAGGCCGATGGCTCGCCGGCACCGGTCAGCCGCACCCTGGTGGCACCGCCCGGCAGCCGCGTCGGGCCGGTCACCCCGCAGGAGCGGCAGGTGCTGGTCCAGACCGACGCGATCGGTGCCAAGTACGACACGGCCGTCAACCGCGAGTCGGCGCAGGAGATGCTGGCGGCCAAGGCCCAGGCCGCCGCCACCGCCGCCGCGCAGGCCCCGGCGAGCGGGCCGG
>NZ_CAHJXA010000215.1 GCF_903644135.1 Sphingomonas bacterium
CGAGGCGGAGGCGCAGGCGCTGCTCGCTAAGGCCGAGACCGACGCCGCCGACCTGGTCGAGCGCCGCGGGCGCATGGCCGAGGACAAGATCGGTGCCGCCGAGCGCGCCGCCGTCGCCGAGGTCCGCGCCCGTGCCGCCGATGCGGCGATCCATGTTGCCGGCGCACTGATCGCCGAGCAGCACGGTGCCGCTGCCGACCGCGCGCTGGTCGATCGCAGCATCGCGGGGCTGGGTCGCCCCAACTGAGCGATCGCTGCGGCTTTGCCTGGCAGCGTTCGGCGAGCTACAGCAAGGCGGCCGGTAGATCCACCGGTGCGTTTGCGAGTCTCAGCATGTCGATCCGCCTGATCCTGCCAGCCATCGCCCTCCTCGCCACCGCCGCGACCAGCCAGCAATCGCCCGTCGACAAGGCCAGGACCTTCACGCTGGACGGGCTCGCGCCAGGCCCGGCACCCACCGCTGACGCCTCGCCCACCGGTGCGGCACCGCAGCCTGCCCCCACGCTGGCCGTCCCCGCCAGTCCCGAAAGCGCGGCGGTCGTGTCCCCGCCCACCGAGCCGATGCCGGTGATCCGTGCCGTCTTCACCCTCGACACGCCGATCCAGGATCTGATCGCCAACCTTGGCGCAAAGGCGGTGCTCGACAAGGACCTGCCCGGGATGAGCGACGACGAGAACCTCGACAAGTTCAAGACGCTCAGCCTGCACGGCCTCCAGCCGCAGACCGGCGGCCAGTTGACCGATGCCATGCTCGCGAAGGTGGCGGCGGACCTCGACGTGCTGGGCGGCGGCTCGAACGCGGCGATGACGCCTGCGCCGCTGCTCAAGCCCGGCAACGCCAAGCGCAACGGCGACGGCACGCGCTAGTCCACCCTAGCCGCCGGAATCCCGCCGTCCTACATGGCTGTTGATGTCGTCTTATGGCCCTCCCACCCGCTTCAACGAGGAGCAGGCGACCTTCACCGTCCGCGGGTCGGACACGCCCGACCTCGCCGCGGGGGTGGCGGCGATCCGCAACGTGCTGGCGACGCTGCCGACCCGGCCGGGCGTGTACCGGATGCAGGACGCGCGCGGCGACGTGCTGTACGTCGGCAAGGCACGGGCGCTCAGGCACCGCGTCACCAACTATACCCAGGTCGACCGCCTGCCCAAGCGGTTGCAGCGCATGGTCGCGCAGACCCGGTCGATGACGATCGTCACGACCAACAACGAGGCCGAGGCGCTGCTGCTCGAAGCGCAGCTGATCAAGCGCTACCGCCCTGCTTACAATGTGCTGCTGCGCGACGACAAATCCTTTCCTTTCATCTTGTTGCGGCAGGATCATCAGTTCCCGCGGATACAGAAGCATCGCGGCGCGCGGCGCGCGAAGGGCGACTATTACGGTCCTTTCGCCAGCGCAGGTTCGGTCAACAACACGTTGAATGCGTTGCAGAAACTGTTCCTGCTCCGCTCCTGCACCGACGGTTTCTTCAAGACCCGCGACCGGCCGTGCCTGCTCTACCAGATCAAGCGCTGCTCGGCGCCGTGCACCGGCCGGATCGACGATGCCGGCTATGCCGAGCTGGTCGGCGACGCCAAGAACTTCCTCGCCGGCAAGGCGACCGACGTTCAGGCCAAGCTCGGCACCCAGATGGAAGCGGCGGCCGAGGCGATGGACTTCGAGCGGGCAGCGATGATCCGCGACCGGCTCAAGGCGCTGACCTTCGTCCAGGGCACGCAGTTCATCAATGCCGAGGGGATCGGCGATGCCGACATCTTCGCGCTGGCGTGCAAGGACGGGGTGGTCGGCATCCAGGCGTTCTTCATCCGCGGCGGGCAGAACTGGGGCCATCGCAGCTTCTTCCCAACCCATGTCGCCGATGTGCCCGAGGACGAGGTGCTGAGCGCGTTCCTGACCCAGTTCTACGAGGAGGTGCCGCCCGCGCGCACCGTGTTCGTCGACCGCGAGCTGCCTGAGGCGGAACTGCTGGCGGAGGTTTTCGCCACCCAGGCTGGGCGCAAGGTCGAGCTGTCGGTCCCCCAGCGCGGCACTCGCCGGCGGCTGCTCGACCAGGCCAAGCGCAATGCCGAGGAGGCGCTGGAGCGGCGGCTGGCGGAGTCGACCACCCAGGCGAAGCTGCTGCGCGAGGTCGCCGAGCTGTTCGAGCTGGCCGAGTCGCCCGACCGCATCGAGGTCTACGACAACAGCCACATCCAGGGCACCAATGCCTTGGGGGCGATGGTCGTCGCCGGGCCGGAAGGGTTCCGCAAGGGCCAGTATCGCAAGTTCAACATCAAGGGCAACGAGGCCCGCACCGACGATGACTTCGGCATGATGCGCGAGGTGTTCCGCCGCCGCTTCGCCCGCCAGCTGGAGGAAGCACCCGACCGCGACGACGCCACCTGGCCCGACCTGGTGCTGATCGACGGCGGCCGCGGCCAGCTCAACGCCGCCAAGGCGATCCTGGAGGATCTGGGCATCGAGGACGTCTGCATGGTCGGCGTCGCCAAGGGACCGGACCATGGCCGCGAAGGGCGCGAGGTGTTTCACCTGATGGACGGGCGCGAGCTGACCCTGCCGGTCAACGCGCCGGTGTTGTTCTACCTCCAGCGGCTGCGCGACGAGGTCCATCGCTTCGCGATCGGCGCGCACCGCGAGAAGCGCGCCAAGGCGATCGGCGCGAGCCCGCTGGATGAGGTGCCGGGCATCGGCCCGGCGCGCAAGAAGGCGCTGCTGATGCATTTCGGCACAGGCCGCGCCGTGCGCAACGCCAGCCTGGAGGACCTGCAGCGCGCGCCCGGCGTATCGGCTGCGGTGGCGCAGCAGGTGTATGATTTCTATCATGCGCGGTGAGGGTGATCCGACTGCTTAGCCGATTGTTCACCGCCGCCGCCTAGAGCGGCGCGATGACCTCGGTCTTCCTCACCGTCGACACCGAGTTCGCGTGGCGTCACCATGCCGCCGGGCTGGATATTGCGACGATCTATCAACGCTCGGTCGAGCCGGCCGGGGTGGGCTTGACCCACCACCTCGACCTGCTGGCGCGGCATGGCCTCAAGGCGTGCTTCTTCGTCGATCCGATGCCGGCGATGGTCTATGGCCTGAAGCCGGTCGCGCGCATGGTCGAGGCGATCCTGGCGGCGGGGCAGGAGGTGCAGCTCCACTGCCACGCCAACTGGGCGGGCGCGCGGGCAGGCGATCGCGGCGCAAGCTATGCGCGGTTCAACCTCAACGAATATGGTCTGGCCGAGCAGACCGACCTGCTGGCGGGCGCGCGCGATCTGCTGGTGGCGGCGGGAGCGCCCACACCGATTGCGTTCCGCGCGGGGGCCTATGCGGCCAATGACGACACGCTGGCGGCACTGGCCTCGCTCGGCTTCGAATATGACAGCAGCCATAATGGCCTCTACCCCGGCGGCATCGGCCTGCCGCGCGACCTGATCGCGCCGACCCTGCGTGCCGGACTGATCGAGCTGCCGGTGACGCTGATCGAGGACCTGCCCGGCTCGCTGCGGCCGTTCCAGATCTGCGCGCTGTCGAGCGGCGAGAGCGGGCAGGCGCTGGCCCATGCGGCGCGCGAGAAGCACGCCGCGGTGACGATCGTCAGCCACAGCTTCGAGCTGGCCAATCGCCTCGGTACCGGCGTCAACGCGGTGCATGTGCGGCGCTTCGACGCGCTGTGCGCGATGTTGGCCGCCAGCCATGCGGTGCTGCCGACGGTGCATTTCGCCGACCGCCCGGCGCTGGCGCTAGGGCAGGACGATCGGCCGCTCGCGGCGGCACGACTGCGGACGCATTGGCGACAGGCGGAGCAGCTCTGGTCTAACATTTTCGCCGAGCGGGCGGCGTGACCGCGGCCGTCCTGCCGCTGAAGTTCCAGGTCGGTGCGCGGACGCTGGCGGCGGTGCCGCGCCGGCTGGTGCGGGTGGCGCTGTCGCTGGATGAGGTGCTGGGCTGGCGCGTGCCGGTGCTGCCGGTGCTGAGTCCGGGTGAGGATGGTTATCTCGTCACCTCGCTGCCGGTCGATCGGATGCAGGCGATCCATGCGCCCGGCCTGCTTGTCCGGGTGCGGCAACGCTATCGTCGGTATTGGATCGACCTGACCGCGGGCGAGGCGGCGTGGCTTGCCGGCCTGTCGGCGAACGCGCGCGCCGGGTTGAAGCGCAAGGCCAGGAAGCTGGCGGCGATGCCGGGCTTTGCGATCACCCGCCATGCCGCGCCGGACGAGATCGCGGCGTTTCATCCGCTCGCCCGCGCGGTGTCGGCGACAACCTATCAGGAACGGCTGCTGGGCAGCGGCCTGCCCGCCGAACCGGCGGGGCTGGTCGCGCTCGCCGCCGCCGATCGGGTGCGCGCCTGGCTGTTGTGGCTGGACGGCGCACCCGTCGCCTATCTGGCCTGCACGGCCGATGGCGCGACGTTGCGCTACGATCATGTCGGCCACGATCCTGAGCGCGGAAGCTTGTCGCCGGGTAGCGTGCTGCAGGCGGAGGCGCTGCGCGACCTGTTAGCGGAAGGGCGGTTCGCGCGGTTCGACTTCACCGAAGGCGAGGGGCAGCACAAGCGCGGCCTCGCCACCGGCGGCGTCGAGTGCGTCGACCTGCTGCTGCTGCGGCCGACGCTCGTCAACCGGGCGACGCTCGCCGCGCTGGCGCTGTTCGACCGCAGTGTTACCCTCGCTAAGCGGGCCGCTACGCATCCGGCCGCCGCACGACTGGCGAAGCGGGTGCGCCGCTAGCCGCATCCCGCTAGGGTGCGCGCGATGCACCTTCATAGCGACGCCATCATCCTGTCGGTGCGCGGCCATGGCGAGCATGGCGCGATCGTGCGGGCGCTGACGCCGGCGGACGGCATCCAGCCGGGCTATGTTCGCGGCGGTCGCTCGCGCCAGCTGCGGCCGGTCCTGCAGCCGGCCAACACCGTCCGCGCCGAGTGGCGGGC
>NZ_CAHJXA010000216.1 GCF_903644135.1 Sphingomonas bacterium
GGGCGGTGACGGTTGCCCCTCCCCAATCGCCGACGGCTTGCCTAAGGGTGGCGCGATGAGGAGCCGATCATGAGCGACGCCGCCCCGACCCAGTTCTCCGACCGCGAGGCGCTGCTGTTCCATTCGGAAGGGCGGCCGGGCAAGATCGAGATCGTCGCGTCCAAGCCGATGGCGACGCAGCGCGACCTCGCGCTCGCCTATTCGCCCGGCGTCGCGGTGCCGGTGCGGGCGATCGCCGACGATCCCGCCACCGCCTATGACTATACCGCCAAGGGCAACCTCGTCGCGGTGATTTCCAACGGCACCGCGATCCTCGGCCTGGGCAATCTCGGTGCGCTGGCGTCCAAGCCGGTGATGGAAGGCAAGGCGGTGCTGTTCAAGCGCTTCGCCGATGTCGACTCGATCGACATCGAGCTGAAGACGGAGGATGTCGACCGCTTCATCGACGCGGTCGAGCTGATGGAGCCGACCTTCGGCGGCATCAACCTGGAGGACATCAAGGCCCCGGAATGCTTCATCATCGAGCAGACGCTGCGCGAGCGGATGAACATCCCGGTCTTCCATGACGACCAGCACGGCACCGCGATCATCGTCGCCGCCGGGCTCATCAACGCCTGCCTGCTCACCGGCCGCCGGCTCGCCGACGTCAAGGTCGTCGTCAACGGAGCCGGCGCAGCGGCGATCGCCTGTACCGAGCTGATCAAGGCGATGGGGGTGCGCGGCGACAATGTCGTCATGTGCGACCGCTCGGGCGTGATCTACCAGGGACGCGAGAGCGTCAATCAGTGGCAGTCGGCCCACGCCGCTGTCACCGACCGCCGCACCCTGACCGAGGCGCTGGCGGGCGCGGACGTGTTCCTCGGCCTGTCGGCGGCGGGCGCGCTCAAGGGCGAGATGGTCCGCGACATGGCCAAGGCCCCGATCATCTTCGCGATGGCCAACCCGGAGCCCGAGATCCGCCCGGAGGAGGCCAGGGCCGCCCGTCCCGACGCGATCGTCGCCACCGGGCGGTCCGACTACCCCAACCAGGTTAACAACGTCCTCGGCTTCCCCTTCATCTTCCGCGGCGCGCTCGACGTGCGCGCGACCGGCATCAACGACGCGATGAAGATCGCCGCCGCCACCGCCATCGCCGAGCTGGCGCGCGAGCGGGTACCGGAGGAGGTGGCTGCCGCCTATGGCGTCCAGCACAGCTTCGGTCCCGACTATATCATCCCGGCCCCGTTCGACCCGCGGCTGATGGAGCTGGTGTCGGTCGCGGTCGCCAAGGCGGCGATGGACTCCGGCGTCGCGACCAAGCCGATCCTCGACCTCGCCGGCTATCGCCAGTCGCTGCGCGCGCGGCTGAACCCGACAACCTCGGTCCTCAGCCTCGCCTATGAGGGCGCACGGGCACGGCCCAAGCGGATCATCTTCGCGGAAGGCGAGGAGGAGGTGGTGCTGCGCGCCGCGATCGCCTTCAAGGAGGGCGGCTATGGCACGCCGGTGCTGGTCGGGCGCGAGGAGGTCTACGACAAGCTGAAGGCGCTCGGCGTCACCGAGCCGGGCGAATACGAACTGCACAACAGCCGTGTCTCGCCGCTGGTGCCGCGAATGGTCGACTTCCTCTACGAGCGGCTCCAGCGCCGCGGCTATCTGCGCCGCGAGGTCGAGCGGATGGTCAACCAGGACCGCAACATCTTCGCCGCCGCGCTGCTTCAGCTGGGCGAGGGTGATGCGATGATCACCGGCGTCACTCGCACCTGGGCGATGTCGATGCGCGAGGTGAAGCGGGTGATCGACCCCGAGGCGGGGCGCACCCCGTTCGGCATCCACGTCATGGTCGGCCAGAGCCATACCGTCTTCATCGCCGACACCACCGTCAACGAGCGGCCCACCGCCGAACAGCTCGCCGACTTCGCCGAGCAGACTGCTACGGTCGCGCGGCGGATGGGGCACGAGCCGCGCGTCGCCTTTCTCAGCTATTCGACCTTCGGCAATCCCAAGGGCGCGTTCCTGGACAATATCCGCGACGCGGTGCACGTCCTCGACGGGCGGCAGGTCGGCTTCGAGTATGAGGGCGAGATGCCGCCGGACGTCGCGCTGAACCCGCGCCAGCTCGCCAACTATCCGTTCGCACGGCTGTCGCAGCCGGCCAACGTCCTCATCATGCCCGGGCTCCAGTCGGCGCATATCTCGGCCAAGCTGCTGCGCGAGCTGGGCGGCGACAACGTCATCGGACCGATGCTGGTCGGCATGGAGAAACCGGTGCAGATCGCCGCGATGACCAGCACCGCGAGCGAGCTGGTGACGCTGGCGGTGCTGGCGGCGGGCGGCATCGCCCGCTGATCGGCCTGCCGGGCTGGCGGCTATGTCTGTGCGTTCAATTCCGAGTAGACGCTGACGCGGCTTCCGGAATCACGTAACCGGCTTGTCCGGGGGGTGCCGCCAAATCGGGCATGACCCCCGCCGCCCCGCCTGCTACGCCGTCCTCATGCCCTCGGCCGCCGCCTCCGCCCGCGCGATCCTCGTCAACCTGCACGACGTGATGGCATCGCGTAACCCGGCGCAGGCGAAGCTGAACGGTGTCGTCGGCATCATCGCGGAGGCGATGGATAGCGAGGTCTGCTCGATCTACCTGCTGCGCGAGGGGGTGCTGGAACTCTACGCCACCCGTGGGCTGGCGCAGGAGGCGGTGCATGTCACCAAGCTGGCGCTGGGCGAGGGCTTGGTCGGCACCATCGCCAAGGAGGTGGAGGTGCTCAACCTCGACGAGGCGGCGTCGCACCCCGACTTCGCCTATCGGCCCGAAACGGGCGAGGAGCGCTATCACAGCTTCGCCGGCGTGCCGATCATCCGCCGCGAGCGCGCCGTGGGGGTGCTCGCCGTCCAGCATGCCGAGCCGCGCAAATATGCCGATGTCGAGATCGAGGCGCTGCAGACCGTCGCCATGGTGCTGTCCGAGCTGATCGCCAATGCCGGGCTGATCGACGTCGGCGCGAGCGCCAGCCGGCCGCAGTCAACCGCGGCGATGCGGATCGGCGGGCAGCGGCTGGTCGACGGCATGGGCGCGGGCTGCGCGGTGTTCCACCAGCCGCGCGTCGTCGTCGAGCATACCGTCGCCGAGGACACCGACGCCGAGCGCCACCGCGTCTATGCCGCCTTCGACAAGATGCGCGAGCAGATCGACCGCATGACCGCGCAGGCCGAGTTCGGCGGCGGCGGCGAGCATGAGGAGGTGCTGCAGACCTACAAGATGTTCGCCTATGACGAGGGCTGGTCGCGTCGCATCAACGAGGCGATCGACAGCGGCCTCACCGCCGAAGCCGCGATCGAGCGCGTCCAGCAGCGCACCCGCCAGCGGATGCGCCAGATCGACGACCCACTGCTCGCCGATCGGATGCACGACCTGGAGGACCTGTCCAATCGGCTGTTGCGCATCGTCTCCGGCCAGATGGGCAGCGCCGCGCAATTGGGATTGAAACAGGACACGATCCTGATCGCGCGCAACCTGGGTCCGGCCGAGCTGCTGGAGTACGACAAGCGCCGGCTGAAGGGCGTGATCCTGGAGGAGGGGTCGCTGACCGCGCACGTCACCATCGTCGCCCGCGCGATGGGGGTGCCGGTGCTCGGCCGCGCCCGCGACATCCGGCGGCAGGTAGCGGAGGGGGACATGCTGTTGCTCGACACCATCGAGGGCAGCGTCTTCGCGCGGCCGTCGGCGGGAATGGAGGAAGCGTTCGAGGCGCGCCTCGCGCTGCGCCAGAAACGCCGCGCGGCGTTCGCGGCGCTGAAGGACGCCGCGCCGATGACCCGCGACGGCCATCGCCTCACGCTGATGATCAACGCCGGGCTGCGCGACGACGTGGCCGCGCTCGACCTGACCGGGGCGGACGGCATCGGCCTGTTCCGCACCGAGTTCCAGTTCCTGGTGTCGGCGACGCTGCCGCAGCGCGAGCGCCAGCAGCGGCTGTATCGCGAGGTGCTGGACGCGGCCGGCACCCGGCCGGTGATCTTCCGCACCGTCGACATCGGCGGCGACAAGGCGCTGCCCTACCTCACCCGCGACACCGCCGACGAGGAGAACCCGGCGATGGGCTGGCGCGCGCTCAGGCTGGCGCTGGAACGCGGCGGGCTGATGAAGGCGCAGGCGCGCGCGCTGCTGGAGGCGGCGGCGGGACGGGTGCTCAATGTGATGTTCCCGATGGTGAGCGAGCCATGGGAGTTCGACGAGGCCAAGGCGCTGTTCGAGCAGCAGCGCGACTGGATGGTCGCGCGCGGCAAGCGGTTGCCGGCCGAGATTCGCTATGGCGCGATGCTGGAGGTGCCGGCGCTCGCCGAGCAGCTCGACATCCTGTTGCCGGGCATCGACTTCCTGTCGATCGGCACCAACGACCTGACCCAGTTCCTGTTCGCCGCCGACCGTGCCAACCCCAAGCTGGCGGAGCGCTATGATTGGTTGAGCCCGTCGATCCTGCGCTTCCTGGCGCGTGTGATCGTGCCCGCCCGCGACGCCGGCGTGCCGGTGGCGGTGTGCGGCGAGATGGGCGGGCGACCGCTGGAGGCGATGGCGCTGATCGGGCTGGGCATCCAGCGGCTGTCGATCACCCCGGCCGCGGTCGGGCCAATCAAGGCGATGGTGCGCAGCCTCGACCACGCCGCGGTCACCGCAAAGATGGCGCAGCTGCTTGCCCGGCCGCCGCGCGATCTGCGCGGCGTGCTGACCGGCTGGGCGGCCGAACAGGGCGTCGAGCTGGCCTGAGCGTGCCGCCCTCGTTGACTCGGCTTTCCCTGTCTGGGAGAGCGGTGGCGGAACCCGAACGCGCGGGAGATTGACATGGACGACACGCCCCCCGGCGCACCCGAAGCCGCTGCCGCAACGGCGGGCGACCGGCTGCGTTCTGCGCGCGAGGCGGCGGGGCTGTCGCTGGCCG
>NZ_CAHJXA010000217.1 GCF_903644135.1 Sphingomonas bacterium
GCGGCAAGCCGGTCGCGCCTGCCGACGCGCTCGCGCTCGGGTTGATCGACGCGCTGGCCCCGCGCGGCGGCGAACTGGCGGCGGCACGGACATGGGTGCTGGAGCGGGGCGATCCGGTCGCCCCGTGGGACCGCCCCGACTTCGTCCTGCCGGGCGGTGTGGACGGTGCCGAGATCGAGGCGGCGGTTGCGAAGGTGGCGGCGACGTGGGGCGAGCATTACCCCGCACAGCGCAACATCGTGCGCGCCGTCCGCGAGGGCGTGACGGTGCCGATGGATGCCGCGATCGAGATCGAGACGCGCTATTTCATCGACACGCTGCAAAGTCCGCAGGCCAAGGCGATGATCCGCACGCTGTTCGGCTCGTATCCGGCGCTGCGCAAGGGTGCGGCGCGCCCCGAGATCGGAACGCGGCGCACCGTGTGGCGGGTCGGCGTGCTGGGCGCCGGGATGATGGGGGCCGGCATCGCCTATGGGCTCGCCAAAGCGGAGATCGACACGGTGCTCGTCGATGTAAGTCTCGCCGCCGCGGAGAAGGGCAAGAATTACGCACGCGGCGTGCTCGACCGGCAGGTCGCCAAAGGAACCGTCACCCGCGCCGCCGCCAACGCGATCCTTTCGCGTATCGTGCCGACGCAGGACTATGGCGCGGTCGCGGGCGTCCAGGTCCTGATCGAGACGGTGTTCGAGGATGTCGCGGTCAAGGCCGAAGCGACCGGCAGGGCACTGGCGCAGGCCGGCCCCGACATCCTGTTCGCCTCGAACACCTCGACTCTCCCGATCGGTCGGCTGGCGCAGGCGCATCCACGACCGGAGACCTTCCTCGGCATGCACTTCCATTCGCCCGTCGACCGGATGGAACTGGTTGAGGTGGTACGCGGCAAGGCGACCGGGGACGAGGCGCTGGCGCACGCGATCGACCTGGTGCGGCAGATGGGCAAGACCGCGATCGTCGCGAACGACTCGCCGTTCTTCTACACCTCGCGCGTCTTCGACACCTATATCCGTGAGGGTATGGAGATGCTCGTCGATGGTTTCGCGCCCGAGACGATCGACCTGATCGGACGCGCGACCGGCATGCCGCGCGGGCCGCTGGAGTTGACCGACGACGTTGCGATCGATCTGATCGACCGCATTGCCGGGCAACGCCGGCTGCTGCTCGGCGCGCGGGCGGACCGGCGCAGGTCGGACGACGTGATCGACCGGCTGATCGCGGCGGGGAGGTTGGGGCGCAAGAACGGCAAGGGCTTTTACGATTACGCCGATGGGACGAAGCGGGTGTGGGACGAACTCGCCGCCGCCTGGCCGCTGACAAAGCCGGGGGTCGATCCCGGACTGAGCGACGAACTGCAGCGGCGTTTCCTGCACCGCCAGGCGGTCGAGGCGGCGCGGTGCCTGGCGGAGGGCGTGCTCGACGATCCGCGCCATGCCGATGTCGGCGCGATCCTCGGCTGGAACTTTCCGCGCTGGACCGGCGGGCCGGTCTCCTACATCGAACAGGTCGGCATCGCGCACTTTGTCGCCGAATGCGACGCGCTCGCTGCGCGCTGGGGCGACCGCTTCGTGCCGCCGGAGACGCTGCGCCGCATGGCCGAGTCGGGCGAAACCTTCTATCCGGCGGCGGCGCCGCATCGGGCAGCCGCCTGATGATGTCGGAGACAGAGACAGAGACGGAGACGGGATCGGGTCCACTGGCCGGATTGCGGATCGTCGAGTTTGCCGGCATCGGCCCCGCGCCGTTCGCCGCGATGCTGCTCGCCGACTTGGGCGCGACGGTCGTCCGGATCGAGCGACCGGGAGAAACCGGCGCGTTCGAGGTCCTTTCGCGCGGCAAGACGAGTGTTGCCGCCGATCTGAAAACGGCGACGGACCGTGAACTGGTCGAAGGGCTGTGCGCCGGGGCGGATGCGATCGTCGAGGGCTACCGGCCGGGGGTGATGGAGCGGCTCGGTCTCGGTCCGGATGTGCTGCTCGCCCGCAACCCGAATCTGGTCTATGCGCGCATGACCGGCTGGGGGCAGACCGGGCCGCTGGCGCAGGCGGCGGGGCACGACATCAACTACATCGCGATCACGGGGGCGCTCGACGCGATCGGGCCGGCCGACGCACCGGTGCCGCCGCTCAACCTCGTCGGCGATTATGCCGGCGGATCGCTGTATCTGGTCATGGGCATCCTCGCGGCGCTGCTCGCGGTGCGCGGCGGAGCGCGCGGGCAAGTGGTCGATTGCGCCATCGTCGATGGTGCGGCGTCGCTGATGGCGGTGTTTGCGGAACTCAAGGCGCACGGCCGCTGGCGGGACGGACGCGAGCGCAACTTCCTCGACGGCGCCGCGCCTTTTTACCGGACTTATGCCTGCGCGGACGGCTTGCCGATCGCGTTCGGCGCGCTGGAACCGCACTTCTACGCCCGCTTCCGCGTCCTGGCCGGCGCCGACGATCCGGTATTCGACCTGCGCGACGACGAAACGCGATGGCCATCTTTGCGAGCGCGTTTCGCCGAATTGTTCGCGACACGCACGCGCGCGCAATGGTGCGCGCTGCTCGAAGGGACGGATGCCTGCTTCGCGCCGGTCCTGCCGCTGGGCGACGCCCCCAGCCATCCGCATCTCGTCGCACGGGAAACCTTTTTCGAGATGGAGGGCATCGTCCAGCCCGCGCCGGCGCCGCGCTTTTCCGCAACGCCATCGCCGAAGCCCATAGCGGCGCGGCCGGCAGAGCTCCGCGCGATCGCCGAAGCCTGGTTGAAAACCGGCTAACCCGAGGTTTCGGTTTTCGCGAAATCGGCCGCGAGACCGCGTATCCAGGGCGCGGCGATGCGCCAGCCGCGTTCGTGCGCGGCGATCTTTTCCTCGAACGCAAGCGATTGAGCAATGTCGTCAACACCGTCGAGCAGCCGCTGCCGCCGCTGCGGATCGATCGAAAAGCCGATCGTTTCGCCCTGTGTCCGCGTGATCGTCCTTTGTTCCAGATCGACCGTCATTATCGCCGTTTCCGGCTGCTCGGCATCGGCCATCAGCACTTCGACCTGCGCTGCACCCAGAACGACCGGCAGCATCCCGTTCTTGAAGCAGTTGCCGTAGAAGATGTCGGCGAAGCTCGGCGCGATGATGCAGCGGATGCCGAAATCCCTGAGCGCCCAGGGAGCGTGCTCACGGCTCGATCCACATCCGAAATTGTCCAGCGCGACGAGGATTTCCGCATGTCGCCATGGCCGGCGGTTGAGCGGAAAATCAGGTCGCTCGACGTCGTTCGCGTCGAAGCGTTGCGCGCGGAACAATGCTGCGCCCAATCCCTTGCGGGAAACCGTCTTGAGGAAACGTGCGGGCAACAGCATGTCGGTATCGACATTCGCGACCGGCAGCGGCGCGGCGATCCCGGTCAGGCGCGTGAACGGTGTCATCGTGCCAAGGCCCGTACGTCGGTCAGCCGACCGGTCACCGCCGCCGCCGCCGCCATTGCCGGGGACATCAGGTGGGTACGCCCCCCGGGGCCCTGCCGTCCCTCGAAGTTCCGGTTGGAAGTCGATGCACAGCGCTGCCCCGGCTGCAGCCGGTCTGGGTTGAGGCCCAGGCACATCGAGCAGCCCGCGTCGCGCCATTCGAAACCTGCCGAGCGGAACACACTATCGAGTCCCTCCGCCTCGCCCTGCGCCTTGACCTGTCCCGATCCGGGCACGACCAGCGCGCGCACGCCCGGCGCGACCTGCCGGTCCCGCGCGACTGCGGCGGCGGCGCGCAGATCCTCGATCCGCGCGTTGGTGCACGATCCGATGAAGACGATGTCGATCGGCAATCCGGCCAGCGCCGCGCCGGGCGCGATATCCATATAGGCGAGCATGCGCTCGACCTGTGCGCGCTGCCGCGGATCGGCTTCCCGCGCGGGATCGGGAGCGTGGCCGCCGATCGTCGTCACCGCTTCGGGGCTGGTGCCCCAAGTCACCATCGGCTCGATCGACGCGGCGTCGATCTCCACGACGCGATCATAGGCGGCGTCCAGGTCGCTTGGTAGCGTGCGCCACTGGGCGACCGCTTCGTCCCACTCTGTGCCCTTCGGCGCGAACGGCAGGCCCGCCAGCCAAGCGAACGTCGTTTCGTCCGGCGCGATCATCCCCGCGCGCGCGCCCGCCTCGATCGCCATGTTGCAGATCGTCATCCGCCCCGCCATGTCGAGCGCGCGGATCGCGTCCCCGGCATATTCGATGACGTGGCCCGTCGCGCCGCCGGTGCCGATCGCGCCGATCACGTGCAGCACGATATCCTTGGCGGTCACTCCGACACCGAGCGCCCCGTCAACCCGCACCAGCATCGTGCGCGAGCGTTTCTGCACCAAAGTCTGCGTCGCGAGCACATGCTCCGCCTCGGACGTGCCGATGCCGAATGCCAGCGCGCCGAACGCGCCGTGCGTGGACGTGTGGCTGTCGCCGCAGACGATCACCGTGCCCGGCAGCGTCAGGCCGAGTTCGGGCCCGATGATATGGACGATGCCCTGGCGCGGGCTGGTCAGTGGCACATACGGAATGTCGAACTCGGCGCAGTTGCGCTCGAGCGTCGCGACCTGCAGCCTGCTCTCCGGATCCGCGATCGCGGACAGCCCGCCCGCACGATCCTGGGTCGGGACGTTGTGATCGGCGACTGCAAGGGTCAGTTCGGGCCGGCGCACGCGGCGGCCGGCCTCGCGCAGGCCGTCGAACGCCTGCGGGCTGGTCACTTCGTACAGCAGGTGCCGGTCGACATGCAGCAGGCACTCGCCGTTGCCGAGATCGACGACCTGATGCGAATCCCACACCTTCTCGTACAGCGTTCGCGGTTCATTCATGCCGCGCGGCCCAACGCGACGCAGCCCGCGCCCGCAAGTGCGGTGCGCACGCGACCGCCAACCGGCGCGCCGGGCAGCGCGGCGGCGGCC
>NZ_CAHJXA010000218.1 GCF_903644135.1 Sphingomonas bacterium
CGCTCGGCCTAGGGGCGGGCCGCGCCACCGACCGGCGCACCTGCTCCAGCCCGGCGATGCCGCACAGGCCGCAACTGGTGTCGCTGGTGCGGTGGCGGACCCGGTCGTGGATACGGCCGCGACATCGTTCGGCGAGCGCCACTCGCACGATCCATCCCGCTTCGGCCAGGAACGGCTCGACCGCGATCACGTCGGCGGCGGTGTCGGCGAGCCGCTCGGTCAGCATGAAGCCGACCGCGAACGCCTCCAGCGCTTCTGGCGTCATCATCATCACCGCATAACCGAGCCCGTCGACCTCGATCGCGACCGGTGCCTCGATCGCCACGCTGCGCTCGCCGGGCGCAAAGCCGTTTGGGCGTATGATCGTCACCGCCTCCAGCCGCGATGACGTCATAGCGCCAGCAGGTCGGCAGGCGTGTTGACGTTGGCGAGCGGCACGGGCGAGCGGATGGGCAGGGCACCGATGTTCTCCGCCCAGCGTCGGATCGAGAGCGTGGCGTTGCGAAGGTGGCGGCCGGGTGCTTCGCATGACGGCGTGGACGAAGCCAGCCGGCCGATTAGCGCATCCGCCAATCCAGCCGGCCAATGCCCCAGCACTGGCGCATCGGCGCAGCAGGCGGGTGCTCGCCGCAGCAGCGCCTCGACCAGCCCATCGGGTAGCGTCGGCATGTCGCAGGCGATCGTCAGCACCGAGTGAAAGCCGCGCCGGCCCGCATGATCCAGCGCCGCGGCGATACCGCCAAGCGGCCCAAGGCCGGCGCGGGGAAGGTCGGGTAAGCCGTCGCCGCCGATCCTCACGACCTCAGCGACGAACGGCGTGATCGCGACCGCCGCGTGGTCGGCCAGCGTCGCCCCGGCCCACATCGCCGCCGCCTTGTCCGATCCGAACCGCGACGAAGCACCGCCGACCAGCACGGCACCCAGGACGCGCCCGGTCACGCCGTGACGAGCACCCGCACCGGCACCGACTTGCCCGCCGGCACATGGCTCTCCAGCGCGTGATGCTCCAGCGCGATCAGGATGTTGAGCTCCGGGTAGTAACCCGCGATCGTTCCCTCCGGCAGGTCGTAGTTCACCACCCGCAGCCCCTCGACCCGGCGCTCGACGCCATCGTCGGCGTCGCCTTCCAGCGCGATGATGTCGCCGTCCTTGACGCCGAGCTTCGCTTGATCGGCCTTGCCCATCATCACCACCTGGCGCGTGCCCTTGATGCCGCGGAACCGGTCGTCATAGCCGTAGATGGTGGTGTTGAACTGGTCGTTGGAACGCAGCGTCACCAGCCGGAACCGGCCTTCCTTGTCGGCGAAGCCGGTCGAGTTGAGCGCGCGCGGCACGTTGAACTCGGCGCGGTGGCTCTTGGTCTCCCACTCGCGATGCGATGCCTTGTTGCCCTTCCAGAAGCCGCCGGGCTGGAATAGCCGCTCGTTATAGTCGCCGAACATCGACGGATAGGTGTTCTCGATCGCGGTGCGGACCAGGCCATAGTCGCCGACCCAGGCGTCCCAGTCGATGTTGCGGTTGGGCGGCAGCACCGCCTTGGCGATGCCGGCGACGATCGCCGGTTCCGACAGCAGGGTCGGCGCTGCCGGCGTCGCCTTGCCGACCGAGCCGTAGATGTGGCTGAACGAATCCTCCATCGACACCGCCTGACGGCCGCTTGCCTGCATGTCCTGCTCCATCCGACCGAGGCACGGCAGCAGCCAGCACTCCTTGCCGGGGATGAGATGCCCCTTGTTGAGCTTGGTGGCGATATGAACGGTGAGCGGCAGCTTCGCCCATGCCTCGTTCATCACCTTGTGGTCGGGGATCGCGCGCAGGAAGTTGCCGCCCAGCCCGACAAAGCCCTGGCACTCACCCTCGACGATCTTGCGGCAGCTCTCGACCGTGTCCCAGCCCTTCTCGGTCGGCGGCTCGAACTCGTACAGCTCCTTCAAGCGCTGGACCGGGGCCAGCTCGGTCTTCTCGGTGATGCCGACGGTGCGTTGGCCCTGTACGTTGCTGTGCCCGCGCACCGGCCCCGGCCCGGCACCCTCGCGGCCGATATTGCCGCGCAGGAGGAGGAAGTTGATCAGCATGTAGAGGCTGTCGATGCCGTAGCGGTGCTGGGTGATGCCCATGCCATATACCGCGATGACCCGCTTGGCCTTCATATACACCCGCGCGGCGTCCTCGATCGCGGACCGGGTCAGCCCGCTCTCCGCGACGATCTCGTCCCAATCGGCGTTGCGGCAATAGGTGGCGAAGTCCTCGAAGCGGACGCAATGCTGTTCGATGAAATGATGGTCGAGGACGCGGCTGCCGCCTGTCGCCACCGCCCGGTCGTCGGCTTCGACCACCAGCTTGCAGATACCGAGCAGCGCGGCGATATCGCCGCCGGCGCGGACCTGGTGATATTGGGTGGCGATCGGCGTCGACTTGCCGGTCGTCATCTCGATCGGGTTCTGAGGACTGGTGAACTTCTCCCAGCCGCGCTCCTTCAGCGGGTTGAAGACGACGATCTCGACGCCGCGCTTGGCGCAGTCGCGCAGGTTATGGAGCATCCGCGGGCTGTTGGTGCCGACATTCTGCCCGAACGCGAAGATCGCGTCGCACTTGTCGTAATCCTCCAGCTGGATGGTCGCGACCGGGCTGCCGATCGCGCTCTTCATGCCCACCGAGGTCGTCTCGTGGCACATGTTGGAGCTGTCGGGCAGGTTCTGCTGCCCCCACAGCCGCGCGAACAGGCCATACATGTACGACGTCTCCAGGCTGGCCCGGCCCGACGAATACAGCACCACCTTCTTGGGGTCGCACGCCTTCAGGCTCGCGCCGATGCCGGCGAACGCCTCGTCCCAGCTGACCGCGACATATTTGTCGGTGGCGGCGTCGTATTTCATCGGATGGGTGAGCCGGCCGGCCTGCTCCAGGTCGTAATCCGGCCAGCGGTTCAGCTCAGCCAGGGTATGCTGCGCGAAGAACGCCGGCGTCACGCGCTGGCTGGTCAGCTCCCACGCCGTCGCTTTGCCGCCATTCTCGCAGAATTCGGCGATATGCGGTTTGGCCGGCTTGCCCCAGGCGCAGCTGACGCACATCACTCCATCGGGCTTGTTCTGGCGGCGCAGCGCCTCCAGCATTTTGGGGCTGATGCCTTCCTTGGGAAGGACCGAGGCCATCCCCTTCATCGAGCCCCAGCCGCCGGCAGGGGCGGTATAGTTGGTGATCGTCACCCTGGGCTGGCCTTCCGACCTGGTATCGTCGTCCGCCATGCGCTTCCTCCACCAATACCGTCCCAACGAAGCGGCGCCCGGTCGGTGCCGCTTCACCACGGTTCAAAAGCGCGATGCAACCGCTTAGATCAGGTCCGACTCTTCGGGACTTACTGTTATGGCGACGCACACCACTCGGATGCTCATCCTCGGCTCGGGGCCGGCGGGGCTGTCGGCCGCCATCTATGGTGCGCGGGCGGGGATGAACCCGATCGTCGTGCAGGGCATCCAGCCCGGCGGCCAGCTGACCACCACCACCGATGTCGAGAACTATCCCGGCTTCGCCGAGGTGATCCAAGGCCCTTGGTTGATGGAGCAGATGCAGGCCCAGGCCGAGCATGTCGGCACCCGCATGATGTGGGACACGATCGTCGGCGTCGACCTGTCGCGGCGGCCGTTCCGGCTGACCGGCGATGGCGGCGACGTGTACGAGGGCGAGGTGCTGGTGATCGCCACCGGCGCGCAGGCCAAATGGCTGGGGCTCGACAGCGAGGAGGCGATGAAGGGCAAGGGCGTGTCCGCCTGCGCGACCTGCGACGGCTTCTTCTATCGCGGCAAGAAGGTGGCGGTGATCGGCGGCGGCAACACCGCGGTCGAGGAGGCGCTGTACCTCACCAACCATTCGCCCGACGTGACGCTGATCCACCGCCGCGACAGCCTGCGCGCGGAACGCATCCTGCAGGAGCGGCTGTTCGCGCATCCGGGCATCACCGTGCTGTGGAACAAGGAGGTGCGCGGCTTCATCGACGGCGGCGGCACCGCCGGGCTGGTCGCGCTCGATCTGGAGGACACGCTGACCGGCGAGCATAGCCGGCTGGCGACCGATGGCGGCTTCGTCGCGATCGGCCATCATCCGGCGACCGAGCTGTTCCGCGGCCACCTCAAGCTGGATGCGGATCACTATATCGATGTGGAACCGGGTACCGCGCGGACCAGCGTGCCGGGGGTGTTCGCGTGCGGCGACGTGACTGACAAGGTGTACCGCCAAGCGATTACCGCCGCCGGTACCGGCTGCATGGCGGCGCTGGATGCGGAGCGCTTCCTGGCGACGGCGGAGTTCGAGGAGCTCAGGAAAGCGGCGGAGTAAGCGCTCGCCTGATCGCCGTTTCCAGCGCGGCGGCGTCCCCCGGCCGGGCGAAGCTGTGCGAGGCGGTGGCAATGTGTTCGGTCCGGGTCGGCAGGTCGCGCGCCGCGGCGACCTTGGCAAAGGCGATCGCGGTGGCGTCGCCCTGTGCCAGTACGACGCGCGCGTCCTCTCCCCAGCCAGAGATGGCGGCGACGATGCGGTCGGCGAGCTGTTGCGGCTCGGGCGTTGCGAGCCGTCGCAAGCCCTTGAACAGCTTGGCAAGGTCGACCCGCCCGGTCGCCAGCCGCCACCATGCGCCCGGATCGCGCAGCCGCGTCGCATAACGGTGCCGGATCGCCGCGGCAGGAGGCAGCTCGTCGGTCTCGACCACCCAGGGGTTGGCGAGCATCACCGCATCGATCCCCGCCGTGCGTCCGAACAGCGCGAGCGCGCTGGCGGCATCGCAGTTGCCGAAGCCGACCAGCCGGACGACCTGCGGCTGCTCGCGGCGCAGGGCGGCGGCGGCGGCGGCGATGTCGGCGGCGCTCGACGCATAG
>NZ_CAHJXA010000219.1 GCF_903644135.1 Sphingomonas bacterium
GACGATCCGCCCGTCGAAACCGCGCCCGCTCGGCACCGCCGCTGCGCCGGTGTAGCGCGACGGTCTGGCGTCCTCGGCCGGAGCACGCAGGGGAGTGCGGGTCGGGGCCGGCTGATAGGCGGGCGGCGGCACCACGCGGCCCCCGCACGCCCCGAGCAGCAGCGCCAGAACCAAGCACCCGACATTTCTCGGCATGGCTGTCACGCTTCGTCGGTGTCGGCGAGCTTCCAGTTCGGGTCGGCGCTCTTGAGCGTCCGGGCGAAGGTCCAGAGGTCGTGCGTCTCGACCGCATCGGTCAGCGATCCCGCGATCACCACGCCATCGGCATCGCGCGTCACCGCGGCGATGTCGGCATCGAAGCGCACCACGATACGGCCGGCGCGATTGGCACCAACGCTGGCTTCGATGATGGTCGCGCGCTCGATCGAGACTAAGCGGTTGTCCAGCGTCTCGCCGGCAGCGACGCGAGCGGCGATCGCCTCGGCGAAATGGGCGCGGACATCGTCGGTGACCAGATCAGCCAGCGCCGCCTCGTCGCCTTTCCAGAACGCTTCCAGCGTCAGGCGGTACGCGGCCTGCGCACCCTCGGCAAAGCGGGTCACGTCGAAACCCGGCTCGGCAGCGACGATAGCGCGCAGACCGGCCTCCGCGCCGGCATCGACCGGCTTGGGCGCGGCAACCTTCGCCTCGACCATCGTGTCGGCAAGGCGCGGCGCAGTCGCGGCGGGGACCTCCGCGGCGCGCGGCAGCACCTGTTCATGCCCGGTCCGCTTGCCGAGCACGCTGTACAGCCGCAGGGCCAGGAAACCCGCCACCATCGCGAGAAGGACGATAAAGAACACCAACGCCTCCGATCCAACCTCTATAGTAAGCACAAGCGCCACCTGATTCAAACCCGCAGGCGTTGAAACGCCCGATACCCGCTGCTAGGCGCGGCGGATCGACCAATTCACCCGGAAAACGCGCAGCCCCGGTGCTTCGCTCCGCTGCTTATGAGGATCGCCAAGCATGACCGACCAGGACCGCGCCGGAGGCACAGGCCCGGAGCAGGGCAATGCCCAGCCGCTGGCCAACGGGGCGGATACCAGCCCGGCGGCGGGACTGATCTCGCAATATGTCAAGGATCTGTCGTTCGAGAACCCCAATGCGCCCGCCATCTATCAGGCGACGGCCGCGCCGGGCATCGACGTCCAGTTCAACATCGCCACCAACCGGGTCGGGGATGAGGTCCATGAGGCCGTGCTGAAGATCGAGGTCCGCGCCGAGAGCGAGGGCACCGTCGCGTTCATCGTCGACCTGACCTATGCGGGGCTGTTCGGTTTCCGCAACATCCCCGAGGACCAGATCGCGCCGTTCATGCTGGCCGAGGCACCGCGGCTGCTGTTCCCGTTCGCACGCCGCGTTCTCGCCGACTGCGTGCGCGACGGCGGCTTCCCGCCGCTGCTGCTGGAGCCGATCGACTTCGGGCAGCTCTATATCCAGCAGGCCGAGGCGCAGGCGCAGGGCGCGAGCGGTACCGCCGGGCAGGCTTGATAGGCGGCCAGGCGTGATCGACCGCCGGTGAACCTCACCCGCGCGCTCGGCTCGGTCGGCGGCCTGACGCTCGCCAGCCGCGTGCTGGGGCTGGTACGCGACTCACTGTTCGCGCGCTTCGTCGGCGCGGGGTTCGCGTCGGACGCGTTCCTGGTCGCGTTCCGGCTGCCCAACATGTTCCGGGCGCTGTTCGCCGAGGGGGCGTTCTCGGCGGCGTTCATCCCGATGTTCAACCGCAAGGTCGCCGACCCGGACGGGCGCGGGCTGGTCGACGGCATCGCCTTTGCCGACGACGCGCTGTCGGTGCTGCTGCCGGTGCTGCTGACGATGACCGCGCTGATCGAGCTGGCCGCCTGGCCGGTGACGTGGCTGCTCTGGGGCAGCGCCCAGGGGGTCAGCCATGCGCAGTTCGGCTATGTGGTCGCGCTCAACCGCATCACCTTCCCCTATCTGCTCCTCATCAGCCTGGTATCGCTGCTCGGTGGCATCCTCAACTCGCTGGGGAAGTTCTGGGTCAACGCCGCCGCGCCGATCCTGCTCAACCTGACGCTGATCGCGGCACTGCTGATCTTCCACCGCCATGACCCGCTGGGCACCGCGCGCAACCAGGCGATCGCGGTGACGGCATCGGGGGCGCTGCAGCTGGCCTGGCTGGTGCAGAACTGCCGCGCCAACGGCGTCCACCTGCGGCTGAAGGCGCCGCGGCTGTCGCCCGACACGCGGCGGCTGCTGGCGCTGGTCTGGCCGGCGGCGCTGGGCACCGGCGCGGTGCAGGTCAACCTCGTCATCTCGACCGCGCTCGCCCGCGCGCTGCTGCCGGCGGGATCGGTCAGCTACATCTATTTCGCGGACCGGCTCAACCAGCTGCCGCTCGGGTTGATCGGCATCGGGCTGGGGACCGTCCTCCTCCCGACCATCTCGCGCCAGCTCGGCCGCGGCGCGGAGGACGAGGCGATTGAGACGCAGAACCGCGGAATGGAGCTGGCGCTGCTGCTCACCCTGCCGGCGACGGTGGCGCTCATCACCTGCGGGGTGCCGATCATCGCGGCATTGTTCCAGCACGGCCGCTTCGACGCCGCCGGCAGCCTGGCGACCGCGCAGAGCCTCGCCGCCTTTTCCGTCGGCCTGCCCAGCTACATCCTCGTCAAGGTGCTGACGCCCGGCTTCTACGCCCGGTCCGACACGCGCACGCCGGTGCGCTATGCGATGCAGTCGATGGTGGTGAACCTGGTCCTCAACCTCGTGCTGATCCCGACCATCGGCCATGTCGGCCCGCCGCTCGCCACCGCGCTATCGTCCACCGTCAACGTCGCGCTGCTGTATCGCGAGCTGCGCCGGCGGGGCCATTTCGTGCCGGACGCGCAGCTGCGACGTCGCGCGGCACGGCTGACGGGGGCGGCGCTATTGATGGGAGCGGTGCTGTGGCTGCTCG
The DNA here is from genome assembly GCF_903644135.1 of Sphingomonas bacterium. Taxonomy (GTDB): domain Bacteria; phylum Pseudomonadota; class Alphaproteobacteria; order Sphingomonadales; family Sphingomonadaceae; genus Sphingomonas. Next base: position 2,966 of record NZ_CAHJXA010000219.1, read on the forward strand.
CCGATCGCTTTGCTCCCTACACGACCGGCCCCAACCTCCAGCGCTGGGCGGCGCTGTTGATGCTGGTGGCGCTCGGCAGCTTGGTCTACGCGGCAGCGGCATTTGCACTCGGGGCCTTCCGGCTGGCCGATGTGCGCCGGCTGGTCAGCCGATCCTAGGAACCATCATGCGCGTCGTCTCCGGCATCCAGCCCACCGGCAACCTGCACCTCGGCAATTACCTCGGCGCGATCCGCCAGTGGGTGGCGATGCAGGACGCGATGCAGGCGGGCGACGAGTGCCTGTTCTTCCTCGCCGACCTGCACGCGCTCAGCCAGCCGGTGAACCCCGCCGAGCTTGCCGCCAACACGGTCGAGATGGCGGCGACCTTGCTCGCTTGCGGCATCGACCCGGCGCGCTCGATCCTGTTTAACCAGGCGCGCGTGCCCGGGCACAGCGAGCTTGCCTGGATCCTGGGCGGCACGGCGCGGATGGGCTGGCTCGGCCGCATGACGCAATGGAAGGACAAGGCGGGCCGGCAGGGCGACAGCCAGAGCACCGCGCTGTTCACCTATCCCGTGCTCCAAGCGGCCGACGTGATGCTGTATCGTGCGACGCATGTGCCGGTTGGCCACGACCAGAAGCAGCATCTGGAGCTGGCGCGCGACATCGCCGTCAAGTTCAACACCGACTATGCCGTCGAGCTGTTCCCGCTGCCCGAGCCGTTCATCTCGGCGGCGGCACCGCGGATCATGTCGCTGCGCGACGGCAGCGCCAAGATGTCCAAGAGCGATGCCTCCGACGCTTCGCGGATCAACCTGACCGACGCCGACGACCTGATCGTCCAGAAGCTGAAGAAGGCCAAGACCGACCCCGCGCCGCTGCCTGACGATCCAGCCGCGCTCGCCGACCGGCCCGAGGCGACGAACCTGGTGACGATCTACGCCGCGCTGGCCGGCTCCAGCGGCGAGGCGGTGCTGGCGGAGTTCGCCGGCAAGGGCTTCGGCGCGTTCAAGCCCGCGCTGGCCGATCTGGCGGTGTCGGTGATCGGGCCGATCAGGGAACGGCTGGCCGGGCTGCTCGCGGATCGCGAAGCAGTCGGCGCGGCGCTGGAACAAGGGGCGGAACGGGCGCGGCAGCTGGCCGCACCGACGCTGCTCGCGGCGCAGCGGGCGGTGGGGTTGCAGGTCTGATCCTCCCCGGCACGAGGGAGATCAGCCCTCCAGCTGTCGCATCAACACCCTCACTGCCGCATCGACATCGCCATCCGAGTCGCGCAGCTCCTCGACCCGGCGCACCGCATGGATCACCGTCGAGTGATCACGCCCGCCAAACTTGCGGCCGATCTCGGGCAGCGAGCGGGTGGTGAGCCGCTTGGCGAGGTACATCGCGATCTGTCGCGGCCGCGCCACCGCCCGCGCCCGCCGTGCCGAGATCATGTCCAGCGGCTTCAGGTCGAAATGCTGGGTGACCGCCTTCTGGATCTCGTCGATCGTCACTCGCCGCTGGCTGCCGCGCAGTACCTCGCCCAGCGTCGCGACCGCGAAGTCGAGGGTGATCGCCTCGCCGGTCAGCTGCGCATAGGCGACGACGCGGTTGAGCGCGCCCTCCAGCTCGCGGATATTGGTGTGGATGCGCGCGGCGATGAGGTCGAGCACCTCCGCCGGCATCGCCACCTGCGGCAGGTCGGCGAGCTTGCGGACGAGGATCGCGCGACGCAGCGCCAGATCGGGTGCCTTGATGTCGGCGACCAGCCCTGCCCCCAGCCGGCCGACGATCCGCGCCTCCAGCCCGTCGAGCGCCTGCGGGCAGCGATCGGCGCTGATCACCAGCCGCTTTCCCGCCGCCATCACCTCGTTGATCGTGTGGAAGAACTCCTCCTGCGTCGCGTCCTTGCCGG